>JALXEI010000350.1 GCA_027069645.1 Hyphomicrobiales bacterium | reverse complement strand
GGTCACGCCTTGCGCAAAACGTCGAAATTTTGCCCCGTCGGCGGAACCAATAGCCTCGTTGATCACCGCCCATTGCCGATGTATTTTTTCAACCCTGTCGATCTCGTCTGCCAGTTCGGCCCGCTGTTTCAGGCCCTCGTCATCAAGTTCGAGAAGGCTGCGGTTTTTGCCAAGATCGATCATCAGCATGGCGCTTTCGGCTTCAATTTCCTTCAGACGATCCTGTAACTGTTCCCGGCTCTGCTGCGGCTGTCCCTCCGCTTCAATTTGCGCAAGACCTTGCTGGCGGTCCGCGAGTAGCACTGCGCTTTGCGTGTTTTCGTTCTCCAGCTTGCGAACCTGTTTCTTCAGGGCGATGATTTCCTCGCGATCAATCGCCAGCACGGAACGGACTTCCGGCAGATCAAGCTTCTTCTCGTTCAGTGCCCTTTTGCGTGCCTCCCGGGCCTCTTGCCGTTGCTTCCGGGCCTGTTCGAGCTCCTTTTGCAAGCGGTCAATATTCTTTTTCAGCTCCTGCAAGCGTGTCGATTTTTCCAGATGATCGGCGGTCAGGGCTTGCAGGGCAGCGGCAGCCCTGTCATGCGCCCCGTTCAGTTCTTCACGTACTTTACTGACGGAACGCCCCTCAAACAGCCCGGCGCGTTTTGCTTGCAGATCACCCAGTTTTTTTTGACATTCAGCCCGTTGCCGATCCAGCTCCCTGCTCTGCAACGCCCCGGCCGCAATCTTTTCATTGAGCACAGCCCTGTCACGCGCTCTGGCCTCCAGGCGAAGCGCAATTTCACCCGCTTCTTTTTCCTGTTGCCTGTAGCCTTCAATGCGCTTGTCGAGATACCGAAAGGCCGACTCGGGATCGCGCGCAAGATCTTCACGGACGAGATCAATATCTTCCAGCATCAGGCCGATCTGTTCAAGAAGCAAATCACGTCGCTGGCCGATCTGTTGCAACCGGTTGCGGCTTTCCAGAGCCTGGTCCGTCGCATCCCGCAGATCATGACTCTGCTTTTGCTGTTCCAGTTCTGCTTGCCGTGCCTTTTTTTGCAAATCCGCAATAACATCATCGAGCTTTCGTTTTTCCTTCTCAAGCTGCTGGACTCGCATCAACTGCTTGCGAAAGCCGATCATGTGATGGTCGCTTGCCGCCAGCAATTCACCGATATGCGCGACCTGATCCGCGATCCGGCGTTTCGGGACTATCGTGATCCCGATAAGTTCTCCAGCCTGACCGGCTTCGTTATAAAAAAACGAGGTGCGGTCTCGCAACTTTTTCAATTTCAGGCGCGCATCGCCCAGCCTCTCTGTCGCGTTTTCGAGCCTGACAGCCGCATATTCACGAATGTGACGCAACCTGTCACACGCTTTTTGCTGTTGCTCAAGCTGGCTGGTCAGTTCAGCACGCCTGTCCCGCATTTCCTTTAAAAGCGCCTTGCTACCGGCATCATCATGACCAGGGTGATCCGTTGATCCGCAAACGGCGCAAGGCTCCCCGTCGCGCAGTCCGGCCCGGAGTTTGAGAACCTCTTTCGACAGGATGATTTTCGAACGCCCCAGCAGTTCCTCAACCGCAAGCATTCTGCTTTTCAAATCGGCAATTGCCTTTTCTGTTTCTTCCAGTTCATCCGCCGTCCGGGCCCGTTTCTGCTTCATTTCCCTGGCCGTTAATGTGATTTTCCTGACCTGCGCCTTTTGCTCCACAATCTGTTCGAGATGCTGGTGCAGCCGGGAAAGCCGGTTGTGCCAGTCAATCTGACGATCGCGGTCGAGGCGTATTTCATCCGGTCTCAACTGCCCCAGAAGCTCCGTTTTTTCCGCCAGCCGACGGTGCGCCGTCTCCAGTTCCGCACCGAACTGCTCTCCCCGGGACCGATCAGCCTGCAAACGCTTTTCGAGGGCCTCCAGCCGTGCCCTTGCCTTTTCATCCTCTTGCTTTGCCTGCTGCCAGTTTTCATTCGTTTGCGAAAGCCGGGAAAAGGCCTTTTGCAATTCCTCGCGGCGCGGTGCCAGCCCCTTCAGGGAAGATTTTTTATCCAGCCTGTTTTGCAGTTCCGAAAGCCTTTGTTGCAATTGCCGATCGGTCTGCCCGAACGCTTCCAGCCGTTCTTTCAGTTCGCGCTCGTGTCCCGCTGCCTGCTCAAATTCCTTTTGCTTTTGGCAACATTCCTTTTTCAGCAAGCCGATCTGTGTATCCAGCGTCTGCGCCTGTTCAAGGTCGGGGCCTGCCGCAAGCTGTTTTTGTCGGGCTTCTTCAAGTTCCGCCAGGCCCTGCTGTTTTTTTTGCCCGGCTTTTGTCAAAGCCTTTTGCAGGTTTTTCGCGTCTTCCCGAGCCTGGTTCCGTTGTGTCTGCAACTGTTCATATTCCGCCTTTGCCCGGTCGGCTTTTTCAATCAGCGGCGCAAGAACCGCCACTTCCTCTGCCCTCGTTACAAGTTTTTTTTGTTCCTGTACCCGCTGCCACTCCCTTGCCGCCCTGGCAGCCTGGCGCTGCGCCTCTTTCAAGCCCGCCCGGGCTTTCGCCTCGCGCTCGTACCACTCAAGGGCCGTGGCGGTTTTTCCAGCCTCCTGTTGCAATTTCCGGAGGCTTTTCTCGTGACGGTCCACGAGGCTGACAAGGGCCTTGCGCCGGTCTTCCGGCAACACCCGGATGAACCCGGTCCGTTGCTGCAACTGTTCAAGTTCGCGAAGGGCCTCGCGCTCCTTCTCGAACGCCCGGATGGAAATTGCCGAATAGAGCCCTGTTCCGGTAATTTTTTCCAGCAACGCCGCCCGTTCGCTATCTCCCGCCCGCAAAAAGGCATCAAAATCGTTTTGAGCCAGCAGAACCGTACGACCAAACTGCTCATAGGTCAGTTGCAACCGGGCGGTGATCTCCTCCTCGACCCGCTTTTTTCCCGAAGCCAGCACCTTGCCGTCTTCCAGATCGATCAGGGAACGCTCGAAAGCGAGAAGATTGCCCTCGACCCGACCTCTGGCGCGACGCACTCGCCATCCGGCCCGCAAAACCCGCTCGCCGATTTCAAGATCGACCTCGGCATGCCCTTCGGAACAACCTGTTCGCAAAATTGAGCGGGGATCGGAATGTTGCAGGGCTTCACCGCGCAGATTTTCCACCCTGTCTTTTGGCCCCTCGCCGGTAATGCGCGGATAACGGCCATAAAGGGCCAGACACATGGCATCCAGAATGGTCGATTTGCCAGCACCCGTCTCGCCGGTGATGGCAAAAAGACCACTTCCGGTCAGCGGCGAACGGGTAAAGTCCAGTTCGAATTCACCGTGCAGGGAAGCAAGATTGCTGCCCCGGATGGCGCGGATTTTCATGTCCCGGCCTCCTCGACAAGCTGGTGGAAGCAGGCGATCTGCTGTTCATCCGGCTCAACACCATAATGCTCGAAAAAGGCCTGTTGAAACAAATCTGCCGGACGATGCTCATCAAGGCGCTTGAGAGCAACTGCTTTTTTTCCGGCGCGTTCCTGACCCGGCCAGAGAATGTCGGGCGCGACATCGCGCACCGGAAAAGCGGCGAAGATCTCGTCAAGACGAGCTCTGAATCCCGGCTGCGGCCCGCTGATTTTCAGGGCGACCTGCACAAAAGGCCACCGCTCCTGTTCCGCCTTTTCATCAAGATCAAGCGCCGCCAGCGCGGCCTCTATCTCTTCAATGCCCAAATGGCCCTTTTCCGGCACACGCAAAAAAGGCACCGGTCGCTCAAGGCTGATATGGTGCACCGAAACATGGTTTTTTTTATTGATCTCCACCAGAGACACACCATGATCATACTGACGCTCGACAACGGACAGGGGCATCGGTGATCCGGCATAGCGTACACAGCCCGTGGCCAAACCGGCCTTGTGTTTCTTTCGCTTCGCGTTTTTTTTATTGCAGCCGGACACCTTTGGCGGAAACTGCTGCGCCCTGTGCAAATGACCAAGGGCGACATAATCGGCCCGATCACCAAAAACACCTGCGGGAACGGCATGTTCGCCCCCCAGTACGATCCGCCGCTCGGAAAGGGATTCAGACAGCTCGGCCCCCCTGACATGCAAATGGCCGGTAACCACCAGCGGTAAATCACCGATTTTCTCTCGCGCCTGCGAAACAGCTTTCGTGTAAAGTTCCCTGATCCCCTCGACGAGGGAAGATTTCCCCTCTTCGGTCTTCTTGCCGGTCGGATCGGGAAGATCGGCAGGCCGCAAATAGGGAATGGCGAGGATATAACCGGCGACCTTGTCGCCGCGCGGCACCGGCACCAGATGATCATCGAGCTTCGGAACCCCGTCCTTCATATGAAGCGAACCAATGGCAACCACGTTCGCCCGCGCCAGCAGCGGGGCCGGGGCCTCGATACGACCGGCACTGTCATGATTGCCGGCGATGATCACACTGACCAGATCCGGATTGCCTGCCGCCAGTTCATCAAAAAAACCGTACAGCATCCTGTACATGGCGCTGGACGGATTTTGATGATCGAAAATATCACCGGCAACTACCAGCGCATCAACCTCATGCTCAAGAGCAAGTTTCGAAATCTGCTCAAGAACATGTTGCTGCTCGCTCCGGCGCGTCCAGCCCGCCAGTTCATGTCCCAGATGCCAGTCCGCTGTGTGCAGGATTTTAATCGGGCAGCTTCCTTTTTTAAAATGCAGGTCAGGTCACAGACTTATAAATGGTATTGCTACCGCGCAACCTTTGAAAGGCCGTACTATAGCCGAAACACCGCAAATTTCTGCAACAAAAAAGGAGGCCGAAACCTCCTTTTTAATTTTCTGATCACCCTGTCAGGTGATGTATGTGGCAACCGGCCTATTTTTTAGCCTTTCCCTTCTTTTTCTTTTTGGACTTCTTCTTTTTCTTCTTTTTATCGCCTGTTGTTTTGTCGTCGGCTGTCCTGCTTTTTGCCGTGGCCGTTTTACCTTTGGCCTTACCGGATTTATCGCCTTTTTGGGCCTTTGGCTTGCTCTTGCTCCCGGCCCGGCCATTGTCTGCCGAATTTTTCCTTTTTGTTGCGCCTGATGTACGGCTTTTCCCGTTCATCCTGCCTTTCTTCTCCGCAGATTTGTCTTTTCCGGCCTCATCATTCTTTGATTTGCCCGCCTTTGCGGATTTGCTCTTTGAAGCAGAAGCTTTTCTTTTCGTCGTGCCGGATTTTCCTTTATCGGTCATTTTTTTATCCGAAGCCGCTTTTGAATCGCTTTTGGGAGCTGCCTTTTTGCGGCAATAGGAGCTTACTTTCCGTCCCTTCTGCTTGCCTTTGGAAATTGTGTAGCCCTTTACCCAGGTGCAGGTTGTCGAACGTTCGCAAGCAGACTGACTGGTGGTTTCCTTACACTCGCGGGCACTGGCAGGGGCGAGCGAGGCGAACACGAAGCCTGCGATCAGGACGACAAGCGACAGCACGCTGTATTTCCGATTATCCATTTTTACATCCTTTGTCAGTTCTTCAATTGGGACGTATTCTATCATAATTTGCGGCAAAACCATGCAAATTATACCTAAATCATTGCGCTGATGTGATTTTCCTGCCCGGACAGTAAATCTGTATCACCGGGACAGCATGAAAAAAGGAACGGTCACAGGGACCGCTCCTTTTTGCAGAAACCAGGGACGAATACGCCCGCTCAGATAAAATCCTTGCCGCGAAGCGTATTGACAAAACGCTTCAATATGCCTCCCCGACCGCCACCATAGTCCGGATGCCGCTTGAGACTGTCACCATCAAGGACGGTCACCGCAGGTGTGGCCTGTTCCGTCTGTTCGGCAACCTGTACCGATTCCTCGACAACTTGCGGTTCGGCAGGAGGGACCGCTTGCTGTACTGCCGGTTCAACCGTTTCGACCACCGCTGTTGTCTCGACAACCGGTTGCCCGGCGACCTCGGGAAAAGACAGTTTTTCGGGAACCTCGGGAGCTGTTTCCAACTCCTCGTGCTGAATTTCAATCTCCTCGGGAACGGCCATTTCCGTTTGCGCACTCTCATCGGCTGTCCCCGCAGCCGCACCGGCGACCGTGGCAACAGCCGCCGCTGCACCGGTCACAGCCGCAACAGTGGCCGGTTCCAGATCAATATCGGGAATGAGACCGGACGTCTCCTTTTCATTCGCGGACGATACCGCTACCTCGACGGTTTCCGAAGTCGCCGCCACCTCGGGCAAGGTTGTCCCGATTTCGGGAATTTCGACCTCCGGTTGCGCCTCCTCAACAACGGTTTCAACAACGTCATCCGTCCGGATTTCTACAGGTGATTCCACAGGATCGACTTCAACGGACGCAGGCGGTTCGGCGATTTCAACCTGATCCGAAACCGGTTCGGCAATCTGCACTTCCTCTTCAATCACCACCGGTTCCTGAAGAATAACAGGCGTCTCGACGGCTGGTTCCTCGGGAGCCTCGACAACCACCGCCGGTTCCTCGGGAGCCTCGACAGCCACCGCCGATTCCTCGGGAGCCTCGACGACGACCGGTTCACCGGTTTCAGCAGCGAGCACCTGGTCTGAGCCCCCTTCCTTACTCTCGCCGTTCTCACTCGCCAGCTTTGTCGCAACAGCTCCCACTGCCGCTGCGGCAACACTTCCGGCCGCAATGGCAGACAGACCGGAATGATCTTCTTCACTCGTCTGTCCGGAAGATTCACCCGTTGCCGGCACACTCTCCACCTCGGCAGCAACGTCCTCGATTACCTGCGATGGTGTACTTCCGGTCTCGCTCTCTTCATGTTTTTTCCACCAGTTCGGCAACATATCCTGCGCACTGTCCGGTGCCTGTTCGGCCACAACGACCTCGGCCTCGACCGGCTCACCGGCGGAATCATCCGAAACGATTTCCTCAACAACAACAGATGGTGCAGCAGCGACATTGTCCGGTTCGACCATTTCCGGTTCAAGCGCAACCTCGGAACTGACCGTTTCCGGCGCTGCCGGTTCCGCGGCCACAGGAGCATCATTTTGTTCGGCAGGTTGGGAAACCACCTCCCCTGCCGGTTCGCCGGTCTCCTGCGATGCCGGTGCCGGTGCTGGCGCCTCGCCGTTCAGGACACTGCTGATTGCCCCGATTTCCTGCTCGGTCATGCTGCGTTTTTCAACCGCTTCGGCAATTTCATCAAGTTTCTGAATGGCCAGATAGTGTCGATTACCCGTCAGCTTTTTTTCCGCTTCCTTCCTCAATTGCCGGACCGTTTCGAGGAAGTTTTCTTTTTCCGGCTTATCCATATTTACATCTCCCAATCTGTATCCTGTTCGGTCCGATTCAGCCCGGCCAAATCCTGCCCCGATTGTCACCCGTTTCTAACCCCGGGTTCAAGCAATTTTTTGTCGCCCCTGTGTCATTTTTGCAGCAAATAAAAACGGATCAGCACCTCTCTTGCAGCCCGCCGCCCCCGATGCAAGACCGTAACAATACCAGGGACAAGCCTCGCCGTCATCTGCTTTCGCATGCGATCTGTATTAGCGCGAAAAAGCGGTTTTGTATATGGAAGAACAATTTTCGTTCATATTGAGAAGAAGGAAAACGGGCGGGAATCCGCTACCAGCTTGACATTTGCGTCACGGCAACAATCGGACCGCCATCACCATTCTGGAGAAGGATGGCGCAACCGTCTGCACCCCGTTGCATGATCTGTTTTTTGGGGAGTTTCAAAACCATCTGTTCGCCGGCCCAGCGGCCGATGGGCGACAGTTCGCTGACAACATTGTGATAGGTCAGAAAACGACCGCGATTTTCACCACGCCGGACCCTGACGGCTTTTTTCCTCGCAAACAGCGCCATCCACAAGGTTGCCCTGTCCACCTTCAGACCCGGCGGCCTGTCGCCCACTGACACCACCAGCATATCATCGCGAGTCATGACCTTGAGATCAACGCCAGGTTGTCTGGCCCGCTCGGCCTTGCGCTGTTCGATCAGTGCCCTGATGGCCCGCTCATCGGAACCGTTCACATGTGCACGGCCATCCACAACGACTTGCGGTGTATAGATAATTCCGTCGCCAATGCGTCGCCCGTAGGCGCGCTGCCGGTTGGTAAAGATATGTTTGGCAAAGGTATCACGCCAGCCAAGATAATCCCAGTAGTCAACAGACAGGCTCAGCGCCACAACATCCTTGCGTTTGATAAAGGAGGGAAAAAGGGCATCGGCCCTCGGACAGGATGAACAGCCCTGCGAGGTATAAAGTTCAAGCAGGATGCGGGGTGCGGCATTTGTCTTTCCGGCGGAGACGGTCTTGTCGGACGTCCCGGATGTTCCCGATGCAGGCGCCGCCACAAGCAGTCCCGGATTAGCAATACCGATAACCAGAGCGAGAGCCGCAAGAGAAACCCGCCCGCCAGCCATCCGGCGACACAGATTTTGAAGCCAAATGCCGAATATACGAATCATATACGCCTTCCTTCGGATCTTTGCGGAATTCCGGCCCGACGGGCCTTCATTCCTGCCAGAGAATAAATTTCAGCCCCTCGCCGGAACCGGAATATGCCGGCCAAAACAGACCGAAAATACTGCCGGATTCGAACCGATTATCCTTAAATCGTGGATCAATTACCAGTAACTTGTGGGTGAATGGCGCGTCGACCAGGCCCCCGGAATTCGTGTCTGCTTCTTTTCCGGAACACCGTTATTTCCTGCGGTTGCAGGGCTTGTATTGCAGTCACAAAGACACCATAGTATAGTCGACGTATACGTTCGTTCAAACGGGAGGCTGCGGGCTTGCTGTTTGCGGGATTGAATGACTAGATAAAGAGGTTCAGGCAGAATATGGCAGAATTTGACAACCAGGGATATGCGCAGCCGGATATTGGCGTGCGGCCCGGTGTGGATGCGGGTCTTCGCAGCTACATGCTCAGCGTTTACAACTATATGGCCATCGGCATCGCGCTGACCGGCATTGTGGCCTATATGACTTTCATCTATGCCGTCGAGCAAACCGGCGCCGGGATGGTTCTCACACCCTTTGGGCAAATGATCTATTCCAGCCCGCTGAAATGGGTTGTGATGTTTGCACCGCTGGGCATGGTGCTGCTGTTTGCGGCCACAGCCCACAAGATGAGCGGCGCAATGGCACAAATGGTCTTCTGGCTGTTTGCTGTCATCATGGGCGTTTCGCTCTCCTCGATCTTTCTGCGCTATACAGGCACCTCGATTTCGCGCGTGTTCTTCTTTACCGCGGCTTCCTTTGCCGGGCTCAGCCTTTATGGCTACACGACCCGAAAGAATCTGTCGGGCTGGGGCAGCTTTCTGATCATGGGTCTCGTGGGTATTATCGTCGCCTCGCTGGTTAATTACTTCCTGTTACAGAGTTCGGCCCTGCAATGGGCGATCTCGGTGATTGGTGTGCTGGTGTTCGCCGGACTTACAGCCTATGACACACAGCGTATCCGCGAGGTTTATCAATATGTCTCGCACGATGCCGAAATGGTCAAACACGCCGCCATTAACGGGGCGCTGTCGCTCTATCTCGATTTCATCAACATGTTCCTGATGCTTCTGTCTCTGTTTGGCAGCAACGACTAGGATCTTTGAAGATCTGGACAAATATCAAAGCTCCGGTCAGCGATGGCCGGAGCTTTTTTTGGTTGGAAATGACGTTCCCTCCCGGCGCTGGAAAACGCATTCACACCATCTCCAGCCGCGGCCTGGGCTTTAGCACCCGCAACACCTGGCGAAGATCACGCCCTCGCCTGAGGATGTGTCCGGAAGCCGCGATCACGCTGTAGGCCCCCTGTCGACGTGCCAGCTTCGGGTTTTTCTCGATGCGATAAAGAGGCACCTCGCTGGTATGACGAAAAATCGAGAAGACAGCCCGGTCGCTTAACATATCAATGGCGTAATCGCGCCATTCGCCCGCCCCGACCTGCAAACCGTATATATGCAAAATCTGATTGAGTTCGACTCGATCAAATACGACCGTTTGCGGGAAATTTTTCCTCCCGCCGCCAGCACCCGGGCTGTTGTGGTGACGGGAGAACTGAACGGGATCGGTTTCGCGCATGGCTGCTCCTTTGTTTCGGATGCTGATGATCAGGGCCCGTTTAAAAAAACCCGTTCAGTCAATATGATTGCCCCGCAAATGTGAAAAATCAAGCAGAGAAACCGACATCGTTAAAGATTAGGCCGGAAAAGCCGGGGATCGGGGTCGAACAGCCAATGACAACCGACTATTTGTCGCGGATTACCGCTATCGCGCCGGCATTCCCTGGCGAGATTTACCTGAGCGTTTTGGTGATTTTCGAGTTGTTCACACCCGTCATATG
>JALXEI010000349.1 GCA_027069645.1 Hyphomicrobiales bacterium | reverse complement strand
CCCGCAAAGCTGCGGCGTATGGATCCCCGCCTGCGCGGGGATGACATCGGAAAGTGCACAAAATTGCGTATTTTTCATGCAATTGCCCTGTGGACCCCGGCTCAAGGCCGGGGAGCCGGGTGTATTACAAACCTGACAAAAATATAAAGGTCAGGCTTTTTGCATTCCGGTATCATCTGCCAGTTCTTTCAAACGATAGAGTTCTTCCAGCGCCTCTCTGGGACTCATTTCATCGGGATGCAGCGCCCTGAGGGCCTCGGCAAGTTCATTGTCCGGCGCGGCGGGGCGCACACTTTGCGGGCGACTGGCGGCAAACAGCGGCAGTTCCTCCACCAGTTCAGAGGGCTGTTTGCGATCGTCTGCCTTTTCCAGCAGGGCGAGAACCTCGGAAGCCCGCGCGATGACACTTCCCGGCAAACCGGCCAGACGGGCCACCTGTATGCCGTAGGAGCGATCGGCGGTACCGAACACAACCTTGTGCAGGAATATAATCTCGTCCTTCCACTCCCTGACGCTCACCGTTACATTTGCCGCCCGGTCAAGATCGTCGGCAAGCGCTGTCAGTTCATGATAGTGCGTGGCGAACAGCGCCCGGCTTTTGTTGATCTCGTGCAAATGCTCGATCGTCGCCCAGGCGATGGAAAGACCGTCAAACGTCGCCGTACCGCGACCGATCTCGTCAAGAATGACCAGCGAACGCTCGCCCGCCTGATTGAGAATACCAGCCGTTTCCACCATTTCCACCATAAATGTCGAGCGTCCGCGCGCCAGATCATCACTGGCCCCGACCCTTGAAAACAGTCGATCCACAAGACCGATATGCGCTCTTGCCGCCGGAACAAAGCACCCCGCCTGGGCCATAACGGCAATGAGTGCATTTTGCCGCAAGAAGGTGGATTTGCCCGCCATGTTGGGGCCGGTCAGCACCAGAAGACGACCGCGCTGTTTTTCGCCCTCTCCTTCTTCCAGAATGCAGTCATTCTCGATAAACGGCCCTTCATTGCCTTTTTCCAACGCCTGCTCGACAACCGGGTGACGCCCCGCCTCGATGGCAAAGGCAAGGCTGTCATCCATAAGCGGACGCACATGATTACGTTCCTCGGCCAGTTGCGCAAGGCCGCAATAGACATCGAGTTCGGCCAGTGCCCGCGCGGCTTCGCCAATGACCTGCCCGGCTTCAAGAATACGCCCCGACAGGTTTGCAAACAGGTCCTGTTCGATGGCCAGTGCCCGTTCTGCCGCCGTGGTGATTTTCTGCTCGGCCTGTGAAAGCTCCTGCGTTGTAAAGCGCACCGCATTGGCCAGCGTCTGGCGGTGCATATATTTTTCGCTGAGCGGCGGCTGCATCAGCCGGTCGCCATTGGCGGCCGTCACCTCGATAAAGAAGCCCAGCACATTATTATGACGAACCTTGAGGGTCTTAATCCCTGTTTCCTCTGCATAGCCCGCCTGCAAACCGGCCATGAGCTGGCGGCTTTCATCACGCGCGAGGCGCAATTCATCGAGTTCGGGCCGATAGCCCTCGCGAATGAAACCGCCCTCGCGGGCAAGGATCGGCAGATCATCGATCAGCGCCCGCACCAGTTCCTCGTGCAAGCCCTCGTCAAGGGCCTGCAAACGGGTGGCAATATCTGCCAGCAGGTCCGGCAATCCAAGGCCACGACCAAGACGCGAAGCGATATTCTGTCCCTGATGCAAACCGGCCCGAACAACACCAAGGTCACGCGGACCGCCGCGTGCCACAGAAAGCCGGGCGATGGCCCGTGCCATATCGGGCGTGGTTTTGAGCCAGTCACGCAAATCTGCGCGCAGGCGCGTATCCTCAACAAGAAAGGCCACGGCATCCAGTCGCCTGTCAATGCGCCGTGAATCAAGCAGGGGCGCCGCCAGCCGTCTCGCCAGTTCGCGGCTCCCGGCCCCGGTGAGGGTGCGATCAATGGCGCCCAGCAGACTGACCCGCCGTTCGCCTTTCAGGGAGGACAGCAATTCCAGATTGATTCTTGTCGCCGCATCAATGACCATCCCGCCTTGCGCAGAACGTCGCGATGGTGGCCGCAACACCGGAAAATGATTGATCTGGGTCAGTTCCACATAACGCAAAAGCGCGGCAACGGCCGCCAGTTCAAGGCGCGAAAATTCACCAAAACCGTCCAGTGCCTCGACTTTCAGATGTTTTTTCAGCAGGCGCGAGCCGGTGCGTGCCTCAAAGGCGATAGCCGGTTGCGGGAACAGGGTGGCGCCGATCTGTTCGGCAACAGCCCTGATCATATCGCCCCGGTCCTCTTCTCCGTTCCGGTCCGATACAAGAATTTCGCGCGGCGCCAGACGGGTCAGTTCGCCAGAGAGGTCCGAAAAGGAACACTCACAAATTTCGAATTCACCCGTGGAAATATCCAGCGAGGCGAGAGCTACAGACCCGTTTTGTCCTTTCTGCCCCTTTTCCCCCTGCCCCCGACCGCGCCACAGGGCGGTCAGAAAATTATGTGTGCGGTTGTCAAGGAGATTGTCCTCGGTCAGCGTTCCGGGCGTCACCAGACGCACGACATCGCGGCGCACCACAGCTTTGGCACCACGTTTTTTGGCCTCTTTGGGGTCTTCCGTCTGTTCACAAACAGCAATCCTGTACCCGGCCCTGATGAGTTTTTGCAAATACTCGTCGGCAGCACGCACCGGCACCCCGCACATGGGAATGGGCTCGTTCATATGCTTGCCGCGCGAGGTCAGCTGAATGCCAAGCGCCTTTGAAGCAATTTCGGCATCTTCAAAAAAAAGTTCGTAAAAATCACCCATCCGGTAGAACAGCAGGCAATCCATATTGGCCGCCTTGATCTCCAGAAACTGCGCCATCATGGGCGTTGTGGAACTGTTTTTGGTCTTGCTCATAGGGCGAGAAATCCGGGGCTGGCGAGCGGGATGCTGCGATTATTCCAACAGTTCCATGCATAACCGGTTATGGCAACGGAGAAAAGCCGCTGTTGATAATTGCCTTTGGCATGTGCTGCCTGACGAGGCAACCGGCATTCGACTATATTTCCGGTTGTTTTACTGCCGGTTGAGCTTTGTGACAAACCGCACTATGGTGGCGACGAACAATCAGCCATAATATTCCAACCCCATTCGGC
>JALXEI010000348.1 GCA_027069645.1 Hyphomicrobiales bacterium | reverse complement strand
GGGGGGGGTAAAGCCTGTTTCATTCTACCCGGCGCAGAATCTGTCCGTCGGAACCGCTCCGCAGACCCGCCCAGATGGCGTTTGCCGACCTGCCACTCACCGGATGATGCCAGAAGGGCAGAATATCCAGAATCGGCCCTATGACAAAGGGGCGCAAATGCGCGCATGGATGAGGCAGGACAAGGTGACATTTTCGATTTCGATCGACACCTCCCCCGTCATTTTTTTTTCCCTCGCAACTGCATTTCCGGTAACTGGCCGTCACCAGCCCCTTGTAATCGATAATATCGAGATCAAGGGGACGCGGGCCCCACTGCTCTTTCAGACGCATTTTATCCCTGTATCGCCCCGCTTTTTTCTCTATTCGCTGTAAATTTTTCAACAGGCTCGGGGCTGACAGGGCTGTTTGTACCAGAATGGCACCGTTTACATAGTCCGCCTGCCCAGGTTGTCCAACAGGCCTAGTGGCGTATAGTGATGACATTGCCACAATGGAGATTTGATGTTTCGGCATCTGGCCAAAAGCCCAGCGCAGCGTTTGCAAGGCCCCGCCTTTCGGGCCTTTCATATTACTCCCGACAGCAACAATAACCATATGATTTCGCTCCCGAAAATGATCCGACTGCGTCCTTTGGGCTTTCTCACCGCCCTGATGGTCCCGATACGCTTGAAATGCGCCTAACTGTTTTTTAGGACTGTTCTAAGAAAAGTTTGTATTTCCGAATTAAAATGACTATATTATTTGTGCCTTTTAAAATCCTGAAATGTAAGGAAACAGACACACGGCAGATTTATAATGTGTGCAGATTCCGTATAACACAATCGAACAGAATATGAAATTAAACAAAAATGAAAGAACAGCCTTGTTTATCGACGGGGCAAACTTGTATGCCACGACAAAAACCATCGGACTTGAAATAGACTACAAGCGCCTCCTGAGGTTTTTTGAAGATGAAACTCATTTTATTCGTGCGCTATATTATACGGCAATCACTGACGACCAGGAATATTCCTCCATTCGCCCTCTTATAGACTGGCTGGACTATAACGGTTATACAATGGTGACAAAACCGACAAAGGAATTTGTCGACAGTGCCGGGCGGCGGAAAATCAAGGGCAATATGGATACCGAACTGACGGTCGGCGCCCTTACCCTTTCCGACCATCTGGATCACATCGTTATCTTCTCGGGAGACGGTGATTTTCGCGCACTTGTTGAAGCCTTGCAGGCGCGTGGCAAGCGGGTCAGCATCGTTTCCACCCTGACGACTTCACCGCCAATGGTCGCGGATGATTTGCGCCGCCAGGCCGATCAGTTTGTCGAAATCACGGAGCTTGCCGAAATTATCGGCCGAAAGAGCGACAATCCTCATAGTGCCGACAATGACGACGATGAATATGAAGATGAATATGAAGACGCCTGATCTCCACCATCCCCCTGTTCGAGGTTCCTGATTTTTGCGCTTCGGCCCCTTTACATCCGATCCCCGGAGAAAAGCAACGTCCCTTTTTCCTGCCCCCCGTGGCAGTGCCGATGCCTGTTCGGAACAACTGGTGAAACGCAAAATGAGCCGATTGCCCCCGAAAACCGCAATTCACCCTGCCGAGGCGCCACGGAACTGTGACTTCTGTCCGCGGCTCGCAGAGTTCAGGCGGGACAATCAGCAAAAATTTCCCGCTTTCTTTAACGGCGCTGTTCCCTCTTTCGGGAGCGAGACGGCCCGGCTGCTGATTGTTGGCCTTGCCCCGGGGCTGAAAGGGGCCAACTGGTCCGGCCGCCCTTTTACCGGCGATGCCGCGGGCGATATCCTGTATGAAACGCTGCTTGAATATGGTTTCGCGACAGGAAAATATGACGCCCGCCCCGATGACGGATTGCAACTGGTGGATACCATGATCACCAATGCCGTGCGTTGCGTACCACCACAAAACAAACCGGTTGGCGCTGAAATCAATAATTGCCGTCCCTTTCTCGCCGCACGCATCCGGCAGCTTGAAAACCTGCGTGTGATCATGGTTCTGGGGCGTATTGCACACGACAGCAGCTTGCGCGCACAAAATCTGAAACCGACCAACTATCCGTTTAAACACGGCGCCCGCCACCGGCTGGCCGATGACCTCATACTCATCGACAGTTATCATTGCTCGCGCTATAATCTCAATACACGCCGTCTGACAAAACCGATGTTCGAAGCGGTCTTTGACGCCATTCGCGCGGAACTCGATTGACAGAAAATACCGGACAGGAAAAACGGGATGAGGGAAGACAGAAGCTGAATAATTCATTACGAAGAGGTGATGATATGATCGACATTTCTCCTGAAAAGGTAATGCATGTCGCCTTGTTGGCCCGCGAATTTGATGGCCAGGTTGCCAGTTGGGAAGAACCGCAGAATGACAGACCTCCCGAGGAAACCGAAGCCGTGCTTGAGGATTTCGGTGACGAGGTGGAAAATGAAGCACAAATCGAACTTGGCGAATTCATTGACGGCCTGAATATCGACGAACAGGAAGCTCTTGTCGCCCTCACCTGGATCGGTCGCGGCACCTATAGCGCCAAAGACTACCCGAAAGCTCTGGAAACAGCGCGGCTTGAACATATCAACAAAACCAGAGACTATCTGCTCGGCATCCCGCTCCTCTCGGACTATCTGAAAGAAGGTCTGTCGCAAATGGGTTACAAGGTCGAGGAAATAGAGGAAGATATTATTCGCCGCGCGCCGGACTGGCGCGGAAAGGAGTAGAATCGGGATGCCAAAAAGCCTGTATGAGAGAAATACATGACCCGCCAGGCCTTTTGGCGTTAGCCCTTTTCACGCATCAGGCGGGCTTTCTGACGGGCCCAGTCGCGATCTTTCGAGGCCTGGCGCTTGTCATGAACCTTCTTGCCTTTGGCCAGCGCAAGATCGAGCTTGACGATACCGCGATCATTGAAGAACAGCTTCACCGGGACGAGCGTCATCCCCTCGCGCTGCACCGCCTGGATCAGCTTTTCGATCTGCCGCCGATGCAGCAAAAGCTTGCGATGGCGCCGCGGTTCATGATTGTTGCGGTTTCCGGCCGAATATTGCGGAATATTGCTGTTGATCAGCCAGATCTCCCCCCCCTCTTCACTGGCATAGCTCTCGGCAATATTGGCC
>JALXEI010000347.1 GCA_027069645.1 Hyphomicrobiales bacterium | reverse complement strand
TCTTCAGGATGACGCTGCAACAAAAGCCGCACATGGGTTTCGATACCGCCGACTTTTTCGCCGCGCGGGTCAATGGGATGAATGAGGATCAGTTGCTGTTTTTTCATTTCTTCAAATCCGCTACAGAAAAATCGAGAGTTTTGTCGGGACGGTGCAAAAGCTGACGAATGGCCATTTCTGCAAAAATCAGGCCGGAACGGAGATAGCGTCCCGCCAGACGACGGGGATTGGTAAGCAAACGGTACAGCCATTCAGTGCCGGTTTTCTGCATCCAGCGCGGGGCCCGCTGCTGGTGCCCGGCGAGAAAATCGAGCGCGGCGCCGATGCACAGATAACCGATTTCACCTGCTCGCTCACAGGCCCGGTCGGCAAACAGTTCCTGTTTCGGCGCTCCGAGAGCGACAAAACACAACCCGGCCCCCGAAGCGGCAATCTCGTCAATGGCGGCATCCGCCTGTTTCGAACAGGGATCAAAGCCGAAATCCGGAGAGGAAGTTCCGGCAATTTTCAAGTCCGGATAACGTGCCAGAAGCCAGGCCGACGCGGCATCAAGCGACTGATCGGTTGACCCGAAAAAATACACCGAAACGCCTTTTTTTGCCGCCTGCGCGCACAAGGGTTCGACAAGATCGGCCCCGGTGGTCCGCTCCAGCATGGCCCCCTTTCGGCGCGCCAGCCAGACCACCGGCCAGCCATCTGCCGTCACATATCTGGCCCGCAGATAGGCGGCCCGAAACAGCCTGTCGACCCGCAATTTGACCAGGTGATCAAGATTAAGCGTGAATATGGTAAATCCCCTGCGCGCCTCGGCATCATCTGCGAGACGTCGGACCGTTTCGTCCATTGTGGCGAGGTTTATGCGTAACTTCCTGCTCATTCCTGTCCCGGTTCTCCTGTTTCGGTTTCTGATCGCCTGCCCCGGCCTGTCACAGCCCGGCAGGTGTATCAAAATGCCCCGCTTTCCCGTCACCTCCGACGCCCGCCCCCTTGTCAGAGCAACCTTTGTGCCAGACAGGCGGGGCAGATCAAATCAGGGTAAGGTTTAAATTTTCAATCGACTGTATATATCGGGATTTACCAGGTGTTAACCATGTTTGTTAACGGCCTGCAATGCGGCATGAAGCCATTTGCACTGTCTCATACCGGTTCGCATCATTATTGACGATTGCCGGTGCAGGCTGCGATATAGGCATTGTGATTTTGTCAAAACAGGAATATTTCAGCTTGCCTTACCCGTTATCAAGACGAACCGTTCTGAAAGGGATTGCCGCATCCGCGCTGCCCCTTTCCGGTTTGCAGCCGGTTCATGCCCGAATACAAAGCCTTGCGGTCGCGGCCCGAAAGGCCGGACTGCTGTTTGGCGCGTCCGCCAGCCGGGAGATTTTTGAAAACCCTGCCTATGCAGACCTTTATCGCGCCCATGCCCGCATACTGACCACAGATGTCGCCCTGAAGTTCGATTATATCCGCTGGAAAGGCGAGGATGCCTGGGATTTCGCGGAAGCCGACCGGCTGCTGGCCTTTGCCGGGAACAACAACATGGCCCTGCGTGGCCATACGCTGATCTGGAATGAAAATGCCCCTCACTGGCTGAAACGTCGCTCGCGACGCGATATCGAACATATCCTTGATCAGCATATTGACAGAGTGGTCGGGCGCTATGCCGGTAAACTTCATTCCTGGGATGTGGTCAACGAACCATTCTGGCCCGGCCACGGCAAAAAGGGCGGCTGGCGCACCGGCCCCTGGTTCGAGGCAATGGGGCCATCCTATGTAAAACGGGCCTTTTTGCGTACGGCCCGCGCCGACCCTGCGGCAAGGCTGGTGCTCAATGAGGCCCATTGCGAACGTAATGACCGGGTTGGCAAACAGATCCGCAAATCCCTTTTGCGTCTCGTTGACGAGTTGCTGGATGCCGGGGTTCCCCTTGATGCTGTGGGCCTGCAAGGACATTTGCAGCCAACAAAACCCTGGAATGACGAACGGTTTGCCGCCTTCCTGTGGAAGCTGCACGAACGGGGCCTCAATATCTATATTTCCGAATTCGATGTCGAGGACAGCTCCTTTCCGGCTGCTCCTGCTGCAAGAGACCGGCTGGTGGCGAAGCGAACGGAACAGTTTCTCGGCCATGTTTTGAAAGTGCCGGCGGTCAAGGCGGTGATCTGCTGGCAGCTCTCGGACCGCTATAGCTGGTATACCGGTCTTGCGAAACAGAACAACCCGCACCCCCGCCGTCTGCCGCGCCCGCTGCCCTTTGATGCCGATCTGCGCCCGAAAGCCTCGTATGAAGCCATGATCCGCGCCTTTCACCAGCGCCGGATTTAACAGGCATTCGTCTCCGATGGATATACCGCTTCCCGAGCAAGCGCGACGCAGAACCGGGATCCTGTGTGTTGGGAATCTGCTATAGTCTTGTTTGCGGGAAGGAGATCGCAGGGATCCTGGTCCGAAAAGACCGCCCCCTGGCTTGATCCCTTCCCGCTTCACAGTTCAAACCTGAACAGTTGCAAGGGACAGCACGACGGGAATTCCAGAGGGTTTCGGGCCGACAGATAGCGCCCGGCTTGCGACTCTGGACCCCGGCTCTGCGCTATCGCTTGTCCGGGGAGCGGTCAACCGCAATCAGATCATGTATCAAATATGCAGGGCGCGTTTATCGGCATCGAGAGCGGCTTCCTTTACCGCTTCGGAAAGGGTTGGATGAGCGTGGCAGGTACGGGCCATATCTTCGCTTGAGCCGCCAAATTCCATCAAAACAGCTGCTTCATGGATCATCTCGGAGGCGTTGGCGCCCATGATATGCACCCCGAGAACCCGATCTGTCCGGGCATCGGCCAGCAGCTTGACAAAGCCTTCGGTACCATGCGAGACGCGGGCCCGCCCGTTGGCCATGAACGGAAACTTGCCCACCCGATATTCGATACCCGCTTTTTTCAGTTCCTCTTGCGTGGCCCCCACCGCGGCAATTTCCGGTTGCGTATAGACGACCCCCGGGATCAGGTCATAATTGACATGCGGCTTTTGCCCGGCCAGATGTTCCGCCAGTGCCACCCCTTCCTCTTCCGCCTTGTGGGCCAGCATGGGGCCCCTGATGACATCGCCAATGGCATAAATCCCGGCAACAGAGGTCTGATAATGTTCATCCACATCAATGCGACCGCGATTATCCTTGCCGATTCCGAGCTCTTCAAGACCAAGCCCTTCCGTAAACGGCACCCGGCCAATAGCCACAAGGACAATATCGGCTTCCAGCTCACCCGCCTTGCCGGTCTTTACCCCCTCGAACATTACCTTGCGCTTGCGCCCCGCCTTTTCCACTGCCAGAACCTTGCTCGACAATTTGAACGTAAAGCCCTGCTTTTTGAGACTGCGCTGAAACTGTTTGACAATATCGCTGTCCATGCCCGGCAGGATCTGATCGAGATATTCGATAACCGTCACCTTCGCGCCGAGCCTTTGCCAGACCGATCCCAGTTCAAGGCCGATGACACCGCCCCCGATAATCACCATGTGACCGGGAACCTTTTTCAGTTCCAGCGCCCCTGTCGAGGTGACGATCTGTTTTTCATCAATATCAATACCCGGCAATTCCGCCGCCCTTGATCCGGTGGCAATAACGATATTGGCAGCCTCCAGTTTTACAGTTTTGTCGTCCGCACCTGCGACCTCGACCACCCCCTTTGCCGTGATCGTCCCGGTACCGGCAAAAACCTCTATGCCATTCTTTTTAAACAGATAGTCGATGCCATCCACATTGCCCCTGACGCCCTTGTCCTTGAAGCCCTGCATGGCCGCAAGGTCCAGTTTCGGCTTGCCGACCCCGATCCCCATTTCCGCCAGGCCGTTGGCGGTTTGTGCGTATTTTTCGGAGGCATGTAACAGTGCCTTCGACGGTATACAGCCCACATTGAGACAAGTGCCGCCATGTGCCGGGCGTCCGTCACGCTGGCGTTTTTCGACAACCGCCACGCGCATGCCAAGCTGTGCGGCGCGAATGGCACAGACATAACCACCAGGGCCGGTGCCGATAATGACAAGATCAAATTTGCTCATGGATCAATCCGATTCAAAGGCGTTTGCGACCGATTTTGATTACAATTCCAGGATCATGCGTTTCGGATCCTCGATATTTTCCTTGACCCGCACGAGGAAGGTCACAGCCTGCTTGCCATCGACAATGCGATGATCATAGGACAGGGCCAGATACATCATCGGCCGCACGGTAATCTCACCATCGACAACAACGGGACGCTGCTCGATTTTATGCATGCCCAGAACACCGGATTGGGGCGCGTTCAGTATCGGCGTTGACATCAGCGATCCATAAACACCGCCATTGCTGATTGTAAAGGTTCCCCCCGTCATCTCGTCCATTGAGAGCTTGCCGTCCCTGGCTCTCGTCGCCAGTTCGGCAATGGCGCTTTCCACCCCGGCCAGCGTCAGCCGGTCGGCATCGCGCACAACCGGCACAACCAGCCCGGCCGGTGTGCCAACGGCAACACCGATATGATAATAGTTCTTGTAGATCAGATCATTGCCGTCAATCTCGGCATTGACCTCGGGAATTTCACGCAGCGCCGTGACACAGGCCTTGACGAAAAAACCCATAAATCCCAGCTTGACGCCATGTTTTTTGAAAAACAGGTCCTTGTATTCATTACGCAGGTTCATAACCGCCGACATGTCCACCTCGTTGAAGGTCGTCAGAATGGCTGCGGTGTTCTGGGCTTCTTTCAGGCGTCGGGCAATGGTCTGGCGCAACCGGGTCATGCGGACCCGTTCCTCCAGTGGTCCGTCGGTGCGCGGCACGGCGGACGCCGCCGGAGCAGAAGGAGATGGTGCGAGCGGCGGCGGTTCGACGGCAGGGGGTGCCTTTTCCTGTCGGGCGGGTGCTTCCCCGTGACCGGCTCCGCCTTCAATGACCCGCAACACATCTTCTTTCAATATCTGTCCGCGCCGCCCGGTCCCCTCGACGGTGGCCGCGGAAATGCCCTGTTCGGCCATCAGCTTTCCTGCGGCGGGGGCTGGCGGCATGGATGATCCGGCGGCAACCGCGGCAACCGGCGCGGATGTCGTTGTTGCCGGTTCGCTTTCCACTTCGTGCGCTGTGGCGCCACGCCCCTCGATAATGGCCCCGAGGACGGCTCCGATGGACACTGTATCCCCTTCATTCACCGATATTTCCGAAATGGTGCCTGCCGCCGGTGAAGGGACTTCAATGGTCACCTTGTCGGTTTCAAGTTCTACCAAAGGCTCATCGGCATTGACCGCTTCGCCCTCCTTTTTAAACCACTGCCCGACTGTCGCTTCTGTCACCGACTCTCCAAGGGACGGGACCCGAATTTCAATTGCCATATCGTTCTCTTCTCCAGACTGTGTTGTTTCGAGCCTTGCCGGACCGGTCTGTATTTCCGTTCATGGCCCTGCCCCCTGCAAGTCATACCAAAACACAAAATGTCTGACCTTTATATTTTTGTCCGGTTTGTAATCCATCCCGCTCCCCGGCCTTGAGCCGGGGTCCAGAGCCACAAGTTATATGCATTTGTTTTTTTGCCCTTTCAACAAATTCCCTGCTTGCCGCCCCTGGATCCCGGATCTGCGCTATCGCTTGTCCGGGAAGCAATAGGCGAGTCAACCTTTATGTCCCCTCGCAATCAGTCAATGGTCAGGGCCTCGTCAATCAGATTGTTGCGCTCCTCGATATGCTGTTTCATCAGCCCTGTGGCCGTTGCCGCCGATGCCGACCTGCCGACATAGCGCGGGCGTTTGAATTTGGCGTCGAGATGATCCAGCACCCATTCGACACCCGGCTGAATATAAACCCAGGCACCCATATTTTGCGGCTCTTCCTGGCACCAGACGATCTCGGCATCGCAAAAATCGGCAAGTTCCTTGACCAGCGCCCGCGCCGGGAAGGGATAGAGCTGTTCCAGACGCAGCAGGAAAATATCATCGATCTGACGCTTGTTGCGCTCTTCCAGCAAGTCATAATAGACCTTGCCTGTGCACAGGATAACCCGGCGGATGTGCGCGTTTTCGGCCAGCCTCACATTCTGTTCGGGATCATGGCAGGCATCGTCGCGCAAAATACGATGGAACGAGGATTTCGGGCTGAACTGATCGAGGCGCGATACGCAAAGCTTGTGGCGCAGCAGACTTTTGGGCGTCATCAGAATAAGCGGTTTCCTGAATTTGCGATGAATCTGGCGCCGCAGAATATGAAAATAGTTGGCGGGCGTCGTACAATTGGCAACCTGCCAGTTATCCTGGGCACTCATTTGCAAATAGCGTTCAAGACGTGCCGAACTGTGTTCGGGCCCCTGGCCTTCATAACCGTGCGGCAACAGACATACGAGGCCGGACATGCGCATCCATTTGCGCTCGCCGCTTGAAAGAAACTGATCGAACATGATTTGCGCGCCGTTGGCGAAATCTCCAAACTGCGCTTCCCACAGGGTCAGCACATTGGGATCGGTAAGCGAATAGCCATATTCAAACCCCAGAACCGCATATTCCGACAAAAGCGAATTGACGATTTCGATACGGGCCGGCGCACGCCCCCTGTCATTGGCGCCGATATTGTTAAGGGGGATATATTTGCGTTCTGTTTGCTGATCGACAATCACCGCATGACGATGGGAAAAGGTGCCCCGTTCCACATCCTGACCGGCAAGGCGCACGGGAAAACCCTCGTCGAGCAGTGTCCCAAAGGCCAGACTCTCGGCCATCGCCCAGTCAATCCCTTCACCCTTTTTGATCATCCCGGCCCGGCGGGCGATTATTTTTTCAAGCGTGCGGTGAACATTGAGATCGTCCGGCAGACGGGTTGTGGCCTTGCCAATGCGTTTCAGTCGTCGCACGCTGACACCGGTCTTGCCGCGACATTCGGCGTCCGAGCGGGTTAGTGTCATACCGCGCCATTTACCGGTCAGCCAGTCCGCTGTTTTGCTTTTGTAGGTTTTCCCCGCTTCAAATTCATTATCAAGCCGGGTGCGAATATCGCGCTTGAGCTTTTCCACGTCATCGGGGGTGACCACGCCTTCATCAATCAGTCGTCGCGCGTAGACCTCGCCCACCATCGGGTGGTGACGAATGGTTCTGTACATTTTCGGCTGCGTGAAAAACGGCTCGTCGGCCTCGTTATGGCCATGTCGGCGATAACAGAAAATATCCAGCACCACGGGTTTGTGAAACAGTTGCCGGAATTCGGTGGCCACGCGGGCCATGTGCACAACGGCTTCAGGGTCATCGCCATTGACATGAAAGATAGGCGCCCCGACCATTTTTGCCGTCGAGGACGGATAGGGCGCGGAGCGGGCAAAATTCGGCGTTGTGGTAAAACCGATCTGGTTGTTAACAATGAAATGCAGCGAACCGCCGGTCTGGTGACCATGCAGTTTCGACATGGCAAAGCACTCCGAGACCACCCCCTGCCCCGCAAAGGCGGCATCGCCATGCAGCAGCAGCGGCAGAACCTCGACGCGGCGACTGTCTTCGTGCTGATCCTGTTTCGCACGCACCTTGCCAAGCACCACCGGATCAACGGCTTCAAGATGGGAGGGGTTGGCAGCCAGCGACAGATGTACGGCATTTTCATCAAAGACCCGATCGCTTGAAGCCCCCAGATGATATTTGACATCCCCCGAACCGGCATATTCATCCGGCAGACTGGAGCCCCCCATAAATTCATGGAAAATAATACGCGGCAGCTTGTGCATGACATTGGCCAACACATTGAGACGACCGCGATGGGGCATGCCAATAACGATTTCGCGAATACCCAGCTGGCCACCCCGCTTGATGACCTGTTCCATTGCCGGCACGAGGCTCTCGCCGCCGTCCAGCCCGAAACGCTTGGTGCCGGTATATTTCAGATCAAGGAAACGCTCGAAAGTTTCGGCTTCGAGAATTTTCATCAGGATGGCCCGCTTGCCTTCCGGGGTGAAGGAAATCTCGTTGTCGTAACCCTCGATGCGCTGACGCAACCAGCGGCGCTGCCCGGGATTGGTCACATGGGTGAATTCAAAGCCCACATGGCGACAATAGGTGCGGCGCAGAAGCGTCAGGATCTCGCCCAGCGTCGCGGTTTCCAGCCCGAGTTCGCCATCCAGAAAAATCATGGTATCCATATCGGCCTGAGTGAAGCCATGATATTCCGGTTGCAGCTCCGGATGTTCCTTGCGCTCCATGAGGCCCAACGGATCGAGGTCGGCAATCAGATGTCCCAGAATCCGATAGGAGCGGATCAGCTCCAGCGCCCGCACGGTCTGGCGGCGATGCTGGACGATAACCGCATCGGAAAGCTCGGCCCCGTATTGCCGGGCCTTGCGGGCAATGCCATTTTCGATCCGCCTTTCAAGAGCTTCCCGGTTGCCATCAAAGGCCGCCGTCAGATCACCATTGGTGTAGACCGGCCAGTTGTCCCGTCGCCAGGACGCGCCGCGCGCTTCCCTGCGCACATCCTCGGGATTGTCCTGAAGCGTGGCAAAAAAACGTTGCCAGCTTGCATCCACCGCTTTCGGGTCCTGCTTGTATCGGGCGTAAAGGTCCTCGATCCACGGCGCGTTTGTGCCGTCAAGAAAAGCATTGCGGGCAAATTCGTCATTCTGCTTGCTGCGCGTCATCGGACCGGCCTTGTTGGTATTGTTTACAGCGGCAATATGTCCCGTTGGTACTAACAAGGTAGCGATATGAGCACCAGATACAATAGAAAAATGAATGATTTTTTCTGTGGGTATATTCCCGTAACGTCATTTATACTGATTGCAGATAATCGAGGATCATGCGGTTGATCTGTTTTTTATGGGTAAAGGGACTCATATGCCCGGCCCGCAAACCGGCCCGCCGCACATCTGTCAAGGCTTCATGGAGCAAATTTGCGGCCGCTTTTGCCGGTGCCCTTGTTCTCGTTCCGACAATCAGCAAAACCGGTGCCGTGATGCGGCCATAGTGTTCCGGAGCACGATGGGCCAGATCAACAATATCAAATTCCAGCACCACTTTTTTCATCGAGCGGGCAATGGCCCGCTTGTGGCGCTCCGGCAAAAGATACCATTTCAAACGACCGATCCAGAAACCTGTGAAGATTTGCGCTGCCTGGCGATTGTCGCCCCGTTCGACGGCCTGCTGCACACGGCGGGCCATTTTCGTCACCACCGACCACTGACGGTGTCCGGTTTCATGCAGCAACTGAAACACGGTTGGTTCGATGAGCGTCAGGCTGCGCACCTGGTCGCCCAGCAATGTGGCCGCTTCAAGCGCCAACAGTCCACCATGAGAATGACCAATCAGATGCACCGGTTTTCCTGCCTGTGCCGCGAGCGCCAGAAGAATATTGACATCCGCAGCGGCATTAAAAGGCCGGTTGTCGGGCCAGGGCGCGGAACGTCCATAGCCGATAAAATCGGGGACCAGAACACGATAGCCCCTTTTTGCCAGCAAGGGGGGCAGCGATTGCCATTCACGGCCGGAGGCGCTCGCGCAATGCGCCAGGATAACAGCTACCCCGTCACGTGGCCCCTCATCATGAAAGGCTACCTCCAGATCATTGACGGTGATTGATTTCCTCACTGATACAGTCCCGCCCCGAATTTCATCCCGATACCGGTCGGGATCAGGTTACCTGTCAACACAAGCTGCAAGGCCCGTTGAGAACAATATCGACGGGGTGGCTGCTCGGCAACGAAATAAGATAACAGGTATGGAAGAAACCGTCTCCCCTACGCCTTTGCTGCGGCCCGCTCCGCTCTTTTTCTGTCATTCGGGTCAAGATGCCTTTTGCGGATGCGGATATTTTCCGGGGTGATTTCCACCAGCTCGTCATCATTGATATAGGCCAGCGATTTTTCCAGCGTCATTTGCAGCGGCGGGGTCAGCTTGATGGCATCATCCTTGCCGCTGGCGCGCATATTGGTCAACTGTTTGCCTTTGAGCACATTGACCACAAGATCATTGCCCCTTGTATGCTCGCCGACAATCATCCCCTCATAAACCTTGGTTTGCGGCTCGATCATCATCGGGCCACGCTCTTCGAGATTGTAAAGCGCAAAGGCGACAGCCGTGCCGGTACCGTTGGAGATCAGCACACCGGGATGGCGTCCCCGGATCGGCCCCTTGTGCGGCGCATAATCATGGAACACCCGGTTCATGATCGCCGTACCTTTGGTGGTCGTCATCAGCTCGCCATTATAGCCAATCAGGCCGCGTGTCGGCACATGAAAGACAAGACGTTGCTGTCCGGCCCCCGAAGGTTTCATCTCCAGCATTTCGCCCTTGCGCTCGGCAATGCCCTGCACCACGGCCCCGGAAAACTCTTCATCCACATCAATGATGACTTCTTCCACCGGCTCCAGCAGCTTGCCGTTCTCGTCCTCCTGAAACACCACACGCGGACGCGATA
>JALXEI010000346.1:4531-10409 GCA_027069645.1 Hyphomicrobiales bacterium | reverse complement strand
CTTTTGAGGGGGTGTCACGGATTTTGTGCAATCGATATCAGACAGATCCTGGCGAACCCGTTTCATTTATTCATGTTCAGCCTGATCCATACCGGCACATGATCTGAAGGTTTTTCCCAACCACGGGTGAATCGGTCAATTTCCGAACCTTGCAGACGGTCTGCGGCCTGGGGTGACAGCAACAGGTGGTCGATGAGTATGCCGTTGTCCTTTTGCCAGGCGCCAGCCTGATAGTCCCAGAAACTGTATTGATGTGCTTGCGGATTGCAGGCCTTGAAGCCACTGGTCAGGCCGAGATTGCAAAGGGTTCTGAATTTTTCGGCTGTTTCGGGGCGATACAGGGCGTCACCCCACCAGCCTTGTGGGTCATGGACATCCTCTTCTCCGGGGATAACATTGTAATCTCCGGCCAGCACCAGGATTTCTTCATAGCCGAGCAGTTCTTCGGTGTGGCGAACAAGGCGGTCCATCCAGTCGAGCTTGTACTGATATTTCGGCGTTTCAACGGGATTGCCGTTGGGGAGATAAATCGAGGCAACCCTCAGGGACCCATGTTCGCCGGAGATGACGGCTTCAAGATAGCGCGCCTGCTCGTCGTCGTCGTCACCGGGCAATCCGCTGGTAATATCGTCAAAGGGGTATCTGGAAATGATGGCGACGCCGTTATATGTCTTTTGACCATGAACAGCGACATTATAGCCCAGATCCTCAATCTCGCTTGCGGGGAAAGCCTCGTCGATGCATTTGAGTTCCTGAAGGCAGACAATATCTGGAGTCGTCTGTGTCAGCCATTTCAGGACGTTTGGCAGGCGAGCCTTGATGGAATTGACATTCCAGGTGGCGATTTTCATAATTTTATACCCGAAATATGGGGGGAATGGCAAAATACCAGTGATAAACTGTTGTCCGGCCAATGACCGGGCAATGATATGCACCGGTTTTCAGCCAGTACGTCCATAGACAACCCTGTATGTAGATCGTTCCCGCCTAAATGGAAAAGCTGGTCCCGCAACCGCAAGAGGCCGTTGCATTGGGATTGTTGACCCTGAACGCAGCGCCAATAAGGTCGTCGGAAAAATCAAGTTCCGCTCCCTCAAGATACATCTGCGAAATACTGTCTACCAGCACAACAATACCGTTTTTCTCGATAACGAGATCATCGGCATTCTGATCCTGAACAATCTCGAAATGATACTGGAAACCGGAACAGCCTCCTCCCGATACGCTCATGCGAAACTTTGCCCCTTCGGGTTCGTCAGCAAGGATTTCCCTGATGCGAACGGCAGCGGCATCGCTGACACCAATGGTTTGTGTTGTCGTCTCATTGCTCATTAAATTGACCTTAACCCGCGTTGTTTAAATAGATAACGGCTGTCAGCGGGCGAATCATTCCCCGCCGGTTTTCGTTTGTCCGTTTCTTTCTTCAAGATAGGCCCATCCCCCATGTTGTCAAATAGTCCGCTTGTCAATTTTCCTTTTTCGGATGTAAAACCGGCAGCGGAACGGAAAAAAAACACCGGATCATTTGCGCGATTTTATCCCGGCAACAGCCAGCTTGCCCGTTATGCCACGCATGGCGGAAAGGCGCGCGGGCGTCTTGTGGCTGAACGGGAATGTCCGTCGCGTTCCCTGTTTGCACGGGATCGGGATCGCATTCTTCACGCAACCGCCTTTCGTCGCCTTAACTACAAAACACAGGTTTTTATCTATCATGAGGGGGATCATTTTCGCAGTCGTCTGACCCACTCGCTTGAGGTGGCGCAGATTGCCCGGACGCTGGCGCGCATGCTGAATGTGGATGAAGACCTGTGCGAGGCCATTTCGCTGGCCCATGATATCGGACATACACCCTTTGGACACGCGGGAGAACGCGCTCTTCAGGAGGCTTTTCAGGGTTTTGGCGGCTTCGATCACAATATTCAGACCTTGCGTGTGCTGACCCGTCTTGAGAAACGCTATATCGGTTTCGACGGTCTCAATCTTTGCTGGGAAACACTTGAAGGGCTGATCAAGCATAATGGTCCGGTTGTTGATTCGGCCGGGCGAATACCGTCGGGTTGTCAGTCTTCCGATATACCGGATATTTTGCGCAAATACGAACTGATATACGGTTTTGGGCTGCATTTACAGGCCGGGCCGGAAGCGCAAATTGCCGCCATTGCCGATGATATTGCCTACAATAATCACGACATTGACGACGGGTTGCGGGCCGGTCTGTTCGGGATTGACGATTTGCAGGACGTGCCGCTGGTGTGGGAAATCGTAAAAGCGATACGAGCGGAAAACCGCGGGGTTGATGATCGACGCCTGGTTTTTGAACTGAACAGACGATTGATTACCCTGATGATCAATGATGTTTTTTGTGAAACAACCACGAGGATCGAAACGCTACAGCCTCAATGCAGTGATGACATCCGGGAGGCCGGTCGGGCTGTGGTCTCCTTTTCCGGTGGTTTTGCCGAGGGGCTTGAAAAATTGCAGACCTTTTTGTTTGAAAGGGTTTATCGCAATGAACGTGTCATGCGGATCATGAGAGATGCAGAGCAAATGACGCGAAACCTTGCGGAACACTATCTGAATCACCCTTCCGATCTGCCCGACCGGTGGCGGTGCAATGCCGGGGCTGCCGACATAAACAAATGTGCCCGCCATATCAGGGATTTCATCGCCGGCATGACAGATCGCTACATTATCGATCTGCATCGCTCTTTGTTTGACGCAACCCCGAAATTGCGTTAGTTGCCTGACGGCAGGGCCAATTTGGTCTGCTTTATTCAAAGGCGGCGCGGTGTCATGAATCTTTTTCGCTATTTTGGCAATCATTTGCGAGCAGTTCTGGAAGACTTGCGCGATCAGGGCGTGTTGCAGGCAGATGCAGACCTTTCACGGGTGACGGTCGAGCCGCCGCGTGATACAGCACATGGTGATATTGCCACAAATGCGGCGATGGTGCTGGCCAAAAAGGCAGGTATGAAGCCCCGTGATCTGGCTGTCACGATCGTTGAGGGGCTGGAACGACTGGACGATATTGAAAAAGCCGATATTGCCGGTCCCGGTTTTATAAATATGACTGTGACCTCATCGTTCTGGTCAAAAATTCTGCTGGCGGCTCTGGATCCGGGGCAGGTGTGGGGACGAAGTGATACGGGCAGGGGAGAAAAGGTCCTGGTGGAATTTGTTTCTGCCAATCCGACCGGCCCGATGCATGTGGGTCACTGTCGCGGTGCCGTTTTTGGTGATGCGCTGGCGCGCCTGCTCGACTTTGCCGGTTATGATGTCACAAGGGAATATTATATTAACGATGCCGGGGCGCAGGTTGATGTTCTGGCGCGCTCCGCTCATTTGCGCTACCTGGAAGCGCTGGGAGAGGAAATCGGCGATATTCCCGAAGGGTTGTACCCTGGCGATTACCTGAAACCGGTGGGTTCGGCTGCGGTCGAAAAATTTGGCGATCGCTATCGGGGTGCGGTCGAAAGTGAATGGTTGCCGGAATTTCGCGATTTTTCCATATCAATGATGATGGATATGATCCGGGACGACCTCGAAGCCCTTAATATCAGATTTGACAGTTTTTTCTCCGAGCGCAGCCTGAAAGAGGGAAAAGTCAATTCGATCGATGACGCAATTGCAGAAATGCGGCAAATGGGCCTGATCTATGAAGGAACCCTGCCGCCTCCCAAGGGCAAAAAGCCGGATGACTGGGACGAGCGTGAGCAAACGCTGTTTCGGGCGACCGATTTTGGCGACGATGTGGACCGCGCGCTGGCCAAGGCCGATGGAAGCCATACCTATTTTGCGGCAGATATCGCCTATCATCGCGACAAGATCAGACGGGGATTTTCAACGCTCATTGATGTGCTTGGCGCGGATCACAGCGGTTATGTCAAGCGCATGAAAGCGGCCGTTCGGGCCCTTTCTGATGACACGGTCAAACTTGATGTAAAGATCTGTCAGCTTGTGCATCTGTTGCGAGGGGGCAAGCCGGTGAAAATGTCTAAAAGATCCGGCAGTTTCATTACCCTTCGGGAAGTTGTCGACGAGGTTGGCGCCGATGTCGTACGCTTTATCATGTTGTATCGCAAAAATGATGCTTCGCTTGATTTTGATTTTGACAGGGTTCAGGAGCAATCAAAGGACAATCCTGTATTTTATGTGCAATATGCGCATGCGCGGATTCATTCTGTGCTGTATCGAAGACTGCCCGATGAGTTTCCCGGTCTTGATATGGGACAGATTGATCCGGTCCGGGAGGATTTGGCATTGCTCGACGATCCCGGCGAGATCCTGTTGATAAAGAAGCTGGCGGAATATCCGCGCATCGTCGAACAGGCGGCCAATACACACGAGCCGCACCGAATCGCCTTCTATCTTTACGAACTGGCCAGCGAGTTGCATACTCACTGGAACAGAGGCACAGAAAAGCCGGAATTGAGATTTATCAGTGTTGGTAACAGAAAAGTAACCGGTGCGCGTGCAGTGCTGCTCGGGGCAATTGCAACGACCATAGCATCGGGACTTGGGATACTTGGAGTTCATCCGGTCGAGGAAATGTGAACCGAAAGCTCCATAAGGCAACACAACTCCCGCCAAGGAAGCTGGTATGACAAAGTCTGAATATCCAAACGGCCCTGCTTACGGGCAATCGCAGCAGCCACAACAGCCCGGACAGGCGACAGGGCCTGCACAGGCGGCGGATCAATATGCGCCGGGCGGGCAGCCGCAACCTCCGGAGGTGGCAGCGGTTCCCGGGCAACCGTTTCCGCAGCCCCCCGAATACCAGGTCCCTCCTGGACAATATCCGGGTCAGGTCCCTGTTCAGGGGCAGGACCAGGTCCCGACGGTACCACAACCGCTTGCCGGTCAGGGTACTGCTCACGCAGAGCCGGGGGCACAAAGGGAGCCCTCCGGAGAATATGGCGGTGCGCAGGAACTGCCTGTGGCTCCGTCTCCCCAACCATCGGCCGCCGGTTATCCCGGACAGCCGCAGGTTCCGGCAGATGACTATCATTATCCGCAGGGTGAGCCCGTATTGCAGGATATGCCGCAGGTTGCCGTTCCCCCTGCGATGGATGTATCTGGCGCCCCGGGGCCGATCCCGACCGCTCCCGCTCCGGTCGGAACCGAACAGGTCGGACAGGGGGACGCAGGAATTTATGATGATCCTGCATTGATCGGCGGGACGGGTGAGCAGATTTCCCGACGACTCGCCCAGTTGCAGAGCCAGTATGATGAAGAGCTTGCCGCGAACAATGCACAACAGGTTCCGGAAGTGCCTCCCGCGCCTGTGCCGGAGCTGCCACAGGAAATGGCGGCTTTTGAACCGGTACCGGCGATTGTACCCGAAAGTGCCGGTGCACCAGCCATTCCTTCTGCAGACCCTCAATATCCGGGCCACGGGCAACCGGTTCAGCAGACCTGGCAGCAGGTTCCCGAAGGCTATACGGAACCTCAGCCCCCTTTGCCACAGACGACACCGGCAATGCCGCAAAATGTCTACGGCGAAAGGGAAGGATTGCACGATCCGTCTGTACAGCAATATGAGCAACAGGAAAACAGTCCTTACGGGGCTTCACCGGTCGCGCAGGAATTGCCTGGCGGTGGCGGGTTGAAAAAAATCATGCTTGGCGGTGCTTTCGTTGCGGCGCTGGCGATTGGTGGTGGTGCGGCCTATACCTACCAGTTTACAGATTTGTTTGGCGGCAAATCCTCAACGGGGGCGACCCCGACAATCAAGGCGACGGCATCGCCGGTCAGAATTTTCAAAAAGAAAATCGCCGGTGCTGCCGACAGTCTCAACAAGGCCGAGGCGGCGCTGGAGCGGGCCACGCAGGCGCTGACCGACGCGGCGTCGGCGACCGAGCAGAACCAGCCGGAGGAA
>JALXEI010000346.1:0-4521 GCA_027069645.1 Hyphomicrobiales bacterium | reverse complement strand
CACAATCGTCTTGGCGGTGATAGCAAGGCCTCGGCAAGTCGGGAAATGGCTGTCAGGAAGACCGTGAGCGAAACAACGGACGCCATGAAAAATGCAGTGGCCGGATCGTCAGGAATGCTGCCCGGGACGAATCGGGGGGCTTCGCAAGCCGGTGCACCGCGACGCGTCAAGACTCTTATTGTGCGACCGGACGGAACCATATTGAAACCCGCGGGGGCTGATGGAACACCATCGGTTGATGCCGCGGCTGTGAATATGGCGGTGGGACCGGCTATCAATGCGGCTGCCATTCCAAGGGCAAAGGTTTCACCAGGTAGCGGGGAAAGCAGAATTCGCCGGATGAAAACAGTTGGCGAGTCCAGTGTCGCCCGGCGGATCAACAACGCTTCCGGCAGTACTGTGAGCAGGGCTGTGTCGCGGCCCCGCAGTGGTTCGGTGATGAAAAAAATGAGAACCGTGAAAGCTGTCCCCGTGAAACCGGCAGCCCCGGCACCGCTCGCCCGAATGGCAAGGAAGAAACCTGCACCGCGACCCGCCGTTGCCGGAGACATCGGAAGGCCATATGTCGTTCAGGTGACCTCGCGTTCAAGTCAGACCGGTGCACTGGCGGCTTTTGCCGATATGCAACAGAAATATCCGTCCCTGATCGGTTCCTATTCTCCGGATATACAGCGTGCCGACCTCGGGGCGAAAGGCGTCTGGTATCGTTTGCGCGTGGGACCCGTTGGTTCCAAAACGGCTGCAAATGACCTTTGTGCCAGTCTCAAGCAGGCCGGGCACCCGGGATGTTTTGTGCGCCGGAAATAGTTTTCGGCCGATGAAAATTGCAGACAAAATGCCGGACCCGGCACGGGGCCGGTATTTTTTCAAGTGGACCGGAGATTTTCCGGGATTGACCCTTCCCCCCTGAAAGGCTATTGGCCTGCTATGACAATGAAAGCCTTTATAACCGGCCTTTCGGGTAAGGAATTGCTCGACAGGGAGCGCGATTTTCTTCGGGAGGCCCGTCCTTGCGGGCTGATTCTGTTTGACCGTAATATAGCTGACCGCCAACAGCTTCGAAGGCTTACAGATGATTATCTCGAAGCCGTTGGTTCGGATCGACAGTTGATCCTTATCGATCAGGAAGGGGGGCGCATCCAGCGTATGCGCGCGCCGCACTGGAAGAAGTGGCCTGCGGCTGCCCGGTATGGCGAATTATACAAAAGGGATCCTGAAGCAGCTATACGCGCTGCGCGGCTTGTTTACCGTATGATGAGTGAGGAACTCGTTGAGGTGGGCATAAATGTCAATTGTGTACCATTGCTTGATGTTCCTGTTGCCGGCGCCCATGATATTATCGGAGACCGGGCTCTTTCCAGCGATTTGCAAGCCATAATCGACCTTGGCAGGGCTGTTGCTGATGGAAATCTGGAGGGCGGGGTGCTTCCGGTAATCAAGCATATTCCAGGTCACGGCCGGGCAACCGCCGACAGTCATATCAGGCTGCCGGTTATCGAGGCGACGAGGTCGGAACTGGAACAGACCGATTTTCAGACTTTCCGGGCTCTGGCCCACCTGCCTCTCGCCATGACGGGCCACCTGCTGATGACCGACCTGGATTCCGTTCACAATGTCAGCGTGTCGCCGTATATTATTTCAAACATCATTCGTCAGTGGATCGGATTCGACGGTCTGCTGATGAGCGATGATCTTTCGATGGAGGCCCTTCAGGGTTCTATCGGACAGCGGGGACGTGATGTTGTGGCGGCGGGATGCGATATCGCCCTTTATTGCAAGGGGGTTTTCAGCGAGATGGTTGACGTTGCCGAAAATGTGCCCGATCTTCAGGGGCGATCAAAGGAGCGGTTTGAGGCGGCTTTGAACCTTGTTCACACCCCACGGGACTATGACCGGGAACAGGCCTTGAGATTATTGTCAGAGTTGCAGAGTTGAACAAAGCCGGTTCGGGAATGAATTCATGGCAAAAAACAAGGACAGGCATGGCAGTGGTGAGCAGGAGGGTGAAAACGCTTGTCATTCAGGGGTAACAGACGATAACGGCTTTATTGTTGATCTGGAGGAATTTGAGGGTCCTCTGGATCTGATGCTTGATCTGGCGCGGACTCACAAGCTGGATCTCACGCATATTTCCATTCTCTATCTGGCCGAACAATTCCTGCAATATATCGATAAAGCCAGAGCCTTGCGCCTCGATATAGCGGCGGACTATCTGATGATGGCGGCCTGGCTGACCTATCTGAAGTCCCGCTTGCTGCTTCCCGATGAAAACAGCACGGAAGAGGAGCCGGCGGCAGAAGAACTGGCAGCCCGGCTGGCCTTTCGGTTGCAGCGTCTTGAAGCCATGCGCGGGGCAGGGGAGATCCTGCTGGAGGGAAAACAGCTCTATCGTGATTTCTTTCCGCGCGGTGAACCCGAGGGTATAACAGTGCTGCGTCACAGTCGCTATGAAGCCGATATTTATGACCTTCTTGCCGCCTATGCCTCGGGGCGCTTGCGCAAGGTTGTCGATATTGTTCGGCCTGGCCGCGAACGCCGGAAAGTGTGGTCCATCAAACAGGCGCGACAGCAACTGGAAAAAATAATCGGATTTGATTGCCAGTGGGCGCCCATTGATTCCCTGCTTGTGTCGTTTTTATCCGATCCGGACGAAGGTCGCACGGCTCTGGCCGCCGCTTTTGGCGCTTCTCTGGAAATGGCCCGCGAGGGTGTCGTGGAGCTACGTCAGGACAGCGCCTTCAATCCACTCTATCTGCGCAGGAGGGACAAACGAAAATGACTTCGGACCCGTTTGTTGCCAGTGCGCGTCAGCGAAAGCTTGAAGCCCTGCTGTTCGCTGCGACAGAACCTCTTGATTTGCGGACCCTGCTGAATTGTCTGGAAGAAAGCGAGGAAAATACCGAAGCCGTGTCGGGCGATCTGGAAGCCTTGCAGGCGCAATATCGCGAACGTGGTGTCAATCTGGTCAAAGTTGCCGGGAAATGGGCCTTTCGTACCGCTGTTGATCTTGCCTCGCTGCTGGAACGTCACAAGGTTGTGCCGCGAAAGCTTTCGCGAGCCGCCCTTGAAACGCTGGCCATCATCGCCTATCATCAGCCGACAACGCGTGCCGAGATCGAGGAAATACGCGGTGTCGCCACATCGAAGGGGACGCTGGATGTTTTGCTTGAAACCGGCTGGATCAGGCCAAGAGGGCGGCGTATGGTACCAGGCAGACCGGTGACCTGGGGCACGAGCGACGCGTTTTTAAACCATTTCGGGTTCGACTCAATCAGGGAACTCCCGGGACTTGAGGAACTGAAGGCATCCGGTTTGCTGGACAGTAATTTGCCTGTGGATTTCAAGGTGCCTGTGCCGCAGGACAGCAAGGAATTGCGACAGGACGAACTTCCCCTTGATACCGAGGAAGAAGGGGGCATTTGACTATCGTTCAGGCTTTTTTGCGGCTATGCTTGCGGCGGGTCATGGATTTTGCAATATTAACTGTCAGATAATGGTTTTCACGCCTTTCGGTAACGAAGGCACACATGCAAGGAGATTTATGCATGGGAGTAGGCTGGCCACAAATTCTCGTCGTCGTTATTCTGGGTATCCTGTTGTTTGGACGCGGGAGAATTTCCGAAATGATGGGCGATGTTGCCAAGGGAATCAAGAGCTTCAAAAAGGGTATGGCCGAAGATGTTGATGAGGCATCCGATAAGGCTGTCCATACCATTGAACATGAAAGTGCCACCTCAAAGGAGACTGACCGGGAAGAAAGCAAAACCGGCTAGATACCGTATTTTTCCGGTCTTCACCTAACCCACAGGGGTTTTCATGTTTGATATTGGTATTGGCTTTAGTGAACTGATGCTGCTGGCGGTGATTGTCATCATCGTTGTCGGACCTGAAGAGCTGCCTTCCCTGTTGCGGACCATCGGACGCTATGCCGGTCAGGTCAAGCGTATTGCCGATGATTTTCGCTCACAGGTCGACGAGGCGATCAGAGAGCCAATGGAAGAGATACAGGAAAGCCTCGAAGGGGTGACAGAAGACCTCGACGATGATCCTTTTGGCGAAGAGGATCTGATTGATTTTGAGGAGCACAACCGAAAGATACTTGATCGGGAAGAGAAAGAAAATCGGAGCGAGACCACGACGGAGAAGGTTCTGCGCGAAAGTGGCGTGGAAGGGCTGGAAACCCGCGATAACCGGGATGCCCCGTCCGGCGGAGATGTTAAAACATCACCGGACTCGTCTGACGAGGATGTGGTTCTGGCGCACAAAAATGGAACCTGATCCGTGAACGAAATTGAAAGAGAGCCCGATATTGTCGAACAAAGCAAGGCGCCGCTGGTATCCCATCTTGTTGAACTGCGTCAGCGGCTGATCTGGGCCATCATTGGCATAGCTGTCGGCTTTGTGATTTGCTACTATTTTTCCGATACGATCTTCTTCATTTTGCTTCACCCTGCCGCCGTTGCCGCGGGAGGGTATTCGAAGCTGCAAATGATAATGACCTCACCGCCGGAATATTTTTTC
>JALXEI010000345.1 GCA_027069645.1 Hyphomicrobiales bacterium | reverse complement strand
CGTTGGCCGCTTTGGGCACAGCCAGTGCGTCCGGCTTCTCTCTGACGAGCCTCTTTTTCGGCCTGATCCGCATATTCAGCTCCAGTTCGCGCCAGATCCTGTAAACCCGCTTGTGGTTCCAGCCAAACCCCTTGACGTTGCGCAGATATAAAAAGCACAGGCCAAAGCCCCGGCTCCTGTTTCGTCTGGTGAGCAAAAGCAGCCAGTCGGCAATCTGCGCGTTTTCATCACACAGTTTGGGCCGGTAGCGATAACAACTCTGGCTGATCGCAAAAGCCGCGCAGGCCAGACGAATGCTGACCTTGCGGTTTGTCACAGCCCATCGGGCCATCTCTTTTCGCTGAGACGGCCTTATACCAACCGCCCTTGATATTGACCCATTGCATGGGATCATAGCGGCATACATCTTTTTGAGGCGCTTGTTTTCCGCCTCCAGCTCCTTCATGCGCGCCATCATCGAGGCATTCATGCCACCATATTTTGAGCGCCACTTGTAAAAACGCGCCGAACTCATGCCATGCTCGCGGCACGACTCCGCAACCGGGCACGCCGCCCTCCGCCTGCTTCAGGATGGACATGATCTGGTGTTCGCCAAACCGTGATTTCTTTATTTCGAATCCCCTCTTTCATATTATGAGAAAATTCTACTCAAAACCCCGGTGGTTTTTCGGGGGGATTACCAGGGCGGCTGAAGTCGTTTCCAGCGTTGACGGCAAATCCTGTAAGGGGCGCCTCATGAGCGTTCAGGAACCTGTTGCAAAAGACAGTGATGGCAGTCGTGTAAAAAACGGATACGATTTGCAGGCAGGGAAAATATGCGTTGCGCAAAAACTATGTTATCCTGGAATCTGCCAACAAGTTAAAAAGCCTGGTGTCACACGGTGCACAGGTCAGCAGGAGTCATCACCTGGGCCGTTGTGTATAATATATACCACCACCTGGACATCGTCGAACAGTTCCACAGCGCGTTCTGTTGCCTTGCGCAGCGGCGTTTTGGACTTTGAAAAGACCTGTTCGACGGGATTTCAATTCTTCCGACAAATTTGAAAAATACCTCTCCTGCCTGTGGGACGCACAAATCCGTCCTGGTCAACCCGGGTCTGTATCAGGCTATCTGCAAAAACTCATCCCGGCGGGCGGAACAGGTTATTTTTCGCTATCCCTGTTTTCCCAGATTGACAATCTGAACCCGTCTGTTGCGGGCGTTGCTGCCAGGGGTGAATTTAAGCTGTTCCTCACCAAAACCAATGTCAATCAACTGCCGGGGGGGAATACCGAATTTGAGCAGAAAGTTCCTGACCGCACGGGCCCGTCGCCGACTGAGAGCGAGATTGTGATCCGCGCGGCCTCTGGCATCCGTATGGCCACCGATAAGCAGGCGTGCGCCGCGCAACTCCTTGCTGGCAAGCGCCTGTCCCAGATTGATCAGCAACTGATATGAATCCGGTCTGATTGTCGCCTTGTTCAAATCAAAATAGATTTCCAGACTGATTTGCGGCAATTTGTTTGTGGTGATGATCTGCTTGAGCTGCTGGCGCTCGTCCCTTGTCGTGGGAACGGTTTGAACGGCTGAAGCCGTTTGTGTTTTCGAATGATGACGGGGCTGTTGCCGCAGGACCCCGGCGGGCAGAACCGGGGCTCTGGTTTTTGACGCTCTGGCGGCCAGTATGTCCAGCAGGCGGTTATGTTTTCCTGGTGTTTCAGGCTGTGCCCCCTCATCGGATGCATCAAGTTTCACCCCGCGGGCTTTTCCGTATCGTCCCGGCTTTTGCTTCAGCGCATTGATTATATCCCTGGTACTCATGCCCTTGCCGCCCGGAGCTTTTTGGGCCCGCAACGGGGCCTGTGTTGCGATGGCCAGAAAAATCAATCCGGCAATGATTTGATTAAATAACATCTTCATTTCAATGACCTTTCCTGACTGTCAAAGACCAATTTACAATCTGAAAGGCAGGCTGTAAATCGCTTTGTCGCAAGCCCCCGGCTACCGGCGTTGTTTATCTTCTTGCCGCCCGACCAGGCTGCACCGGACTTGTTAATCTTGATGGTTCGTCAGAGGCAGGGAACCGGTTCGCGGCAGGAGATTGTTATATTGCTGTTCCCGTCGCCCCGTCCCGGGACCTGGAGATGCAGGCCCGTTTGCCGGGAGCTTGATTTTTGTCAAAGTCTGCGCGTGCCGACCCTGCCATAGTCTACCTGTATGCAAGCGTGTTTTGCCTGTTTGCCATGCGGTGAACAGGCCGAAGGCTTTGGAAGGAATATGTATGTTTTTGTTCTCGGGTGACAGATCGGGAGGAAAAGGCGGGGATGTCAATCCGATTGTACCGATCGCTCTGGTGATTTTTGCAATCGTCCTGTTACCGGTTGTAACGGATGAACCGGGGGCGGTGATTGCCTTTGAACAGGGAGCCGGTCAATCGTGGCCGGATCCGCTGGCGGACCGGAAAATGCTGTCGCGGCTGGCCAGTGGTACGGTACGCCGTTTCAAATTTCCAAAGAAGATCGGCGCACCGGTTGATGTGGATTTTTATGATGAAAAGGGTAAAAAACATTCCTTGTCGCAATGGCGCGGTAAAACGCTGCTGGTGAATTTCTGGGCGCCCTGGTGCGAGGCCTGTCAGCGCGAATTACCGGCGCTGCAAAGATTGCGCAAGCGTATGGCTCCGCAGGATTTTGAGATCATCATCATCAATATCGAAAAAGATGTCGCCAAAGGGCGGGCTTTTCTCGACAAATTCGGGATCAAAAATCTGCAAGTGATGATGGACCGCGACAAGGCGGCGCTGAAAAAGATGACAGCGATTGGTATCCCGACCAATATTCTCATTGATTGTCATGGCCGCGAACTGGGGCGGCTGAAGGGCAGCGCCGTCTGGCACGCCGATGCCGCCATTTTGCTGACCAGAGGGCTGATGCGCGCCGCAGGCTGCTATGATGAAAAACGCGAGTTGCTCTGACGGGCAAACGGACCTCTGTGTATTGAGGGGCTTTGCCCCGTTCAGCGGAAAAAAGGGGCCCCATCCCCTTTTTCATTCTCCGCCTCACCGCCACCAAAGGGCGAGCCCTTTGGAAACCCGCCTTTTTAAAAAGAGGGGTTTGGGGACGGGTCCCCAAGACTATCTGTCAAGATGCCCGCCCGGCGAGGGCAAGCCGCGTAG
>JALXEI010000344.1 GCA_027069645.1 Hyphomicrobiales bacterium | reverse complement strand
ACTTTCACAAAGTCGGGCCAGGTCGGAAATGCCATAGTAAGAGGCTCCGGCGGCAAAAAGATCATATTTTGCAAGGGCCATCAGAACCGTATAGCCCCCGGCGCTTGACCCCGATATCAGCAGACGTGCGGGATCCCCTTTTTTTTCGTGGATCAAAAAGCGTGCTGCCGCAGCCATGTCGGCAACATCGCGCACCCCCCACTGGCCATCAAGGCGTTGTCGACAGGCTTTTCCAAACCCCCAGGAGCCGGAATAGTTGACATCAAAAAAGCCGAATCCGCGCGAGGTCCAGAACTGAATTTTTGCCTTGAGGCCACAGTGTGAAAAAGCAGTCGGGCCACCATGCGCGGTGAGAATGACCGGTGGCAGCGCGTTATCCGGCCCCGTATAGTCGGCATTGGCTGGCGGATAATAGTTCCCGTAGACATTTTGTCCGGCTTCGTTTTCAAACATTACGGTTTGCGCGACGGAGATATTGCTGCGAGGAAAGTCAAATTCGGCACTTGACCTGAGTGTGCTGATCCTCCCGTCCTCGCAGTCGATCATGGCAATCGCATCCGGCCTGTCACCGCGCGACAGGATGGCCGCTAGTTGCGAAATCCCTGAAGCAGGGGCGGTAACAGTGACCGGCTGGTCGAGGGCACAAAAAACGGCTTTGCTGCTCTCCGAAGCATCTTCGGATTGCCGGTTGCAAACGGGGCTTGTGGTATTATGAATCGGATCCACTAGGCAGAGCACGGACCTGCCCTTTTCAAGCACCACCAGAGCAATGCGGCCGTCGGCAAGGAAACCGAACGTTTTCATACCAAAGACCCAAAGGGGCAATCCGGCTTCCATGCCGGGTGTTGCATAAAGGACGGTTTTCTGGCCGTCATAGCGGTAGAGTTGCCCGTACCCCGTGCTGTCATTGATAAACCAGAGATCACCATTTGCCTGCCATTCGGGTTGAAAAAAGGCGCCATCAAGGGAATAGCCGGGAGAAAAACTGTCGGAAACAGTGCCGTCTTCGTCAAGAAGTGCAATCTTCAATTCGGCTTCTTCCCAGGGCATGGCGGGAAGATTCCATTCGATAAAGGCCAGTTGCCGACCGTCGGGTGAAAGCTTTGGCGAGGCATAAAAGTCCATTCCCTCGACAAGAGGCGTGATTTCCCCGATGCGATTTTCATCAAGGTCAATGGCGACGATCATATTTTCGGGGTGGCTTTCGGCCTCGTGGTGGCATTCCCCGATGCATATCAAACGGTTGCGCGCTTTATCAGGGATCAGATCGGCAAAACGCCAGTTCGAAGCGGCGGTGATTTTTCGGGGGGCAGGAGGGGTGTCCGGATGCCGGGCGTTTTCGACCGACCAGATTTGCTGATCATCTGCATTGACGAAAAACAGGGTGTCACGGGTCGCCAGAAAAGCATTGCCGCCATATTCGTGAACGCGGGTCTGAACACTGAAAGGCGGTTTTGTCAGTTCCATTGCCGGGGCCCCGGCCCTTGAAACAACGACCGTTGTTCGCCCCTGTTCGGCAGGGCGCTGCTCACTCCAGTACAAATCGTTGTCAAGCGCTTGCAGTGTCTGGAAACGCACGGATTTGCCAGCCACAAACCCGGCGCTGATCTCCGAGGGCCAGCAGCCGAATTTGAGGGGCGTTTTTTTCATGAGCGGCTCATGGAATCAGGCGCTTTTTTTGACGAACAGATCAAGCTGACCATATTTTTCGGCCAGCAGATAATAGAAGGTGACGCGCGATTTGTTTTTGTTGCTGCGGCCCATTGTTTCACAGACGCTGTCGATGGCCTTGTCAAGTTCGTCATCAGATTCACTGCGGGCCAGTTTCTTCTTCAAAAAGCTGTCGCGTACACGGTCAAGTTCGGGTTTTTGGGAGCAGGAGACCATTGATGCATCCCTTGAGCGAAGGGCGATACCGCAATGTCTGACGATCCCGGCAACGGCTTCTTCATCTACTTTTTTGGCGTATTTTTTGACGTCATCTACATAATCAGTCATGGATTTGCTCTCCGTGTTGAATGATTTCGGTTTTTTTGCTGTTCAACGCTTTACACTTATGAGTCGGCGATATCTGGGCCAGCTTAATCAGGAAGTGATCGGATTGTCACGCTGAAAAGCAAATAAAGCCCGATTTTACACGGCCCTTGCTGTGAATTGGCGAGATTGGCGGGGGGGGTCAAAGGGAAAATCGGCACTGCCCCCCGCCAGGGAACAATGCCGATTCCGAGCCAAAAGGCTCAACCCCGCCGATCGCTTTTTATACGGTACGGCGGTATGTAAATTTGCCAGCAGGCGTGCGACCGCGTTTTTACAACATGGTCGCCCCGGCTCCTATTTGCCCTTTGGCGGGCGATTGGACAGCGGTTTGAGGCTCCCTGGCCCAAAAGGCGTGGAAATCTGCTCGCATGTCCCTTTGGTTACATATTTAAAGGCATCTCCCTGGTAGTCAACAGTTGACATGCCGGGCACTTCCATTTCCGTGCTGCCGTCATCCTGACCGGCTTTGGATATGCCATAACATTTTTCCAGATCGGCAGCGCGTGAAGTTGCCGGAAGAGCGAGGGCTGCCACGCCAAGGACCAGCGCACCTGTTACGGCAAGAAATAGGGGGTGTTTTGCAAGATTATCGGACAATGTGTGTCTCCCTGTTTATCAAACGATCCCACTGTAGCTGTTCCTGTGAGATTGAAACGTTAACTGATGTTGTTCGCAGCATATGGCCAAAGTTGGGCTGTTGGCAACCTTTTGTGGTTTGTTATCTCTTGCCAACAATGCTTAACTGTGGCATTGAAGTCCTTTAGATAGGTCAGGTTTGCTGTCATTTTAACGCAAAATGCTGACACGCAGGGGTGAAATCGCAGCATTTACGGTGTTTGCGGATAGCTGACAGTCGTCCTTTCACCACAGCTTCCTCGCCGGTGCGGACCGTCTCAGGGTCCCGGGCGGAATGAAACAGGCAAGACGGAATTACAGGAAAAACGTCCTTCTCCCGGCATGGCGGAGCAGGGCACAGACGGGAAAAGCCCTGAAAGGTTTTTAACGAGCATGGTTTGTCGACAATATAAAGAAAACAGCAACGAGTGTCCCGGGTGCAAGGCGGGCGCGACGGGCCTTTATAATCCGGCTCACGAGCATGATGCCTGTGGCCTTGGTTTTGTTGCTCATATGAAGAACGAAAAAAGCCACGATATCGTGCAAAAGGGCCTGTCCATTCTCAAAAACCTCGAACATCGTGGTGCCGTCGGTGCAGACCCGAAAGCCGGTGATGGTTGCGGCATTCTCATTCAGATGCCGGATGACTTTTTTCAGGGCCTTGCCGCTGCCGGGGAACTTGATTTTGAATTGCCTGGCGGGGGTGACTATGGCGTGGCGCAGGTTTTCCTGCCGCGAGACAGGGATCTTCATCCCGGTTATCTCGAACTTTTCGAGGAAAAAACCCGTGCGGCCGGACTCGAATTTCTGGGTTGGCGCGAGACACCTGTCGACAACAGCGATCTGGGCTATTCGGTGAAGCCGACAGAGCCTTTTCACATGCAGGCCTTTGTGGGGCGGGGAAACGCTTGTGAACCGGGTCAGCCTTTTGAACTGAAACTGTTTTTATTGCGTCGCAAGATTGCCTTGCACGTGATGAATGACAGGCCTGACGGGTTTGCGGATTTTTATATCGTGTCGTTTTCGGCGCGGACCATCCTCTACAAGGGGATGCTGTTGTCCTATCAACTGGGGCAGTATTACCTGGATTTGCAGGATGAACGTATGCGCTCGGCTCTTGCAATGGTGCACCAGCGTTTTTCCACCAATACCTTTCCCTCCTGGAAACTGGCGCATCCGTTCCGGATGATCTCCCACAATGGTGAAATCAATACCATACGCGGCAACGTCAACTGGATGGCGGCACGCCAGAGTACAGCCTTGTCGAAAGTGATCGGCAAGGAGCTTGATGAACTGTGGCCGATTATTCCCGAAGGTCAAAGTGACACGGCCTGTTTTGACAATGCCCTGGAATTGCTGGTCTGCTCGGGCTATTCGCTGCCCCATGCGATGATGATGCTGATCCCCGAGGCCTGGGCTGGCAACCCCCTCATGGACCCGGACCGTCGGGCCTTTTACGAATATAATGCCGCGCTGATGGAGCCGTGGGACGGACCGGCTGCGGTGACCTTTACCGATGGCAAAATGATCGGTGCGACACTGGACAGAAACGGTCTGCGTCCGGCGCGCTATTATGTCACCAGTGACGATATGATCATGCTGGCCTCCGAAATGGGGGTGTTGCCGGCGCCCGAGGAAAAGATTGTCGAAAAGTGGCGTTTGCAGCCGGGCAAAATGTTGCTGGTCGATCTGGAAAAGGGGCGTATTGTTTCTGACGACGAGGTCAAGGATGAACTGGCGCGCTCGCATCCCTACCGCGAATGGCTTGAAGCCGGGCAGATCCGTCTTGCCGACCTTCCCGAGGCTGAAGAAGGAAGCGAAACCGTACCGGCGGATCAGTTGCTTGATTTGCAACAGAGCTTTGGCTATACGCAGGAAAGCGCGAAATATTATATTGAGCCAATGGTTTTGCAGGGACAGGATCCGGTGGGTTCGATGGGAACAGACACACCTCTGTCCAGCCTTTCCGTGCGCCCCAAGCTCATGCATACCTATTTCAAGCAGAATTTTGCCCAGGTGACCAATCCGCCCATTGATCCGATCCGCGAGGAACTGGTGATGTCTCTGGTTTCGTTTATCGGGCCGCGTCCCAATCTTCTGGATCTGGAAAGTACTTCGGGGGAAAAGCGCCTAGAGGTCTCGCAGCCGATTCTGCGCAATGGTGAACTGCGCAAGATTCGCGAAATCGGCGAAATCGCCGGCAATCATTTCAGGACGGTCACAATTGATATCACCTGGCCTGCCGATGAAGGGGCCGGGGGAATGGAAGCGGCGCTTGAAAATATCTGCAACAAGGCCGAACACGATGTTCGTGAAGGTTATAACATAATCATTCTGTCTGACCGCAAGGTATCGCAGGACCGTATCCCTGTTCCGTCCCTTCTGGCCACATCGGCGGTTCACCATCATCTCATCAGAGCCGGTCTGCGGACCTGCGCCGGGCTTGTCGTGGAAACCGGTGAAGCTCATGAAGTGCATCAATTCTGCACACTGGCCGGATATGGTGCCGAAGCTATCAATCCGTGGCTGGCCTTTTCCACCATCAAGCATATTCTGCCTGACCTGGGTACCGAACTGACCCATGCCGAGGCGGTGAAAAAATATATCAAGGCGGTCAACAAGGGCATGCTAAAGGTGATGTCAAAAATGGGCATTTCCACCTATCAGTCCTATTGCGGTGCGCAGATCTTTGATGCAGTGGGTCTGAAAAGCGAATTTATCGAGCGTTATTTCACCGGTACCTTCAGTCAGGTTGAAGGCGTCGGGCTGGCTGAAATTGCCCGCGAAACCGTGGAACGCCATCGCCTTGCCTTTTCCGATGCGCCGGTCTATCGCAACATGCTTGATGTCGGTGGCGAATATGCCTGGCGGCTGCGGGGCGAGCGCCATAGCTGGACACCGACAACCATCGCCAATCTGCAACATGCCGTTCGTAGCGCCGAGGGCAGCGAGGGGGCGCAGGCGAAATATGATGCTTTCGCCAGAGCAATCAATGAGCAGAATGAAAATCTTATGACATTTCGCGGTCTTATGACCATCAAAACGGCGGAAGATCTGGGGCGCAGTCCCGTGCCGCTTGACGAGGTGGAGCCGGCCAGCGAAATTGTCAAACGCTTTGCCACAGGGGCCATGAGTTTTGGTTCCATCTCGCGCGAGGCTCATACCACACTGGCCCGTGCCATGAATGCGCTGGGCGGGCGCTCCAATACGGGCGAGGGGGGCGAGGAGCCCGACCGTTTCAATCCGCTTCCCGACGGTTCGCCCAATCCCGAACGCTCATCGATCAAGCAGGTGGCGTCGGGCCGCTTTGGCGTGACGACGGAATATCTGGTCAATTCCGACATGATCCAGATCAAGATCATCCAGGGGGCCAAGCCGGGCGAGGGCGGGCAGTTGCCAGGCCACAAGGTCAATGAGGTAATTGCCAGAGTGCGTCATTCGACACCGGGGGTGGGTCTTATCTCGCCGCCGCCGCATCATGATATCTATTCGATCGAGGACCTGGCGCAGCTTATCTTCGATCTCAAAAACACCAATCCGAAGGCTGATATCTCGGTCAAGCTGGGCAGTGAAGTGGGCGTTGGCACGGTGGCCGCCGGGGTGGTCAAGGCCAAGGCCGATCACGTAACGATTGCCGGATTTGACGGTGGCACCGGTGCCTCGCCGCTGACCTCAATCAAACATGCCGGTGGTCCCTGGGAAATCGGTCTGGCCGAAACCCATCAGACGCTGGTGCTCAACAATCTGCGTGGTCGCGTTGCCGTGCAGGTGGATGGCGGCCTGCGCACCGGTCGCGATGTCATCATGGGCGCTTTGCTCGGGGCTGACGAGTTTGGTTTTGCCACAGCGCCGCTGATTGCCTCGGGCTGCATTATGATGCGCAAGTGTCATTTGAACACCTGCCCGGTGGGCGTTGCGACACAAAACCCGGAACTGCGCAAGCGCTTTACCGGCAAGCCGGAACATGTGATACGCTATTTCTTCTTTGTGGCCGAGGAAGCGCGCAAACTGATGGCACAGATGGGTGTGCGCAAGCTTGACGAACTGATTGGACGCATTGACTATCTGGAGAAAAGCGCCGCTATAGACCACTGGAAGGCCAATGGACTGGACTTTTCGCGCCTGTTCACGCGGCCCGATGTCGGGGATGATGTGGCTTTTTACAACAATGCCCGCCAGGATCACGGCATCGACACAGTGCTTGATCGCGCGCTGATCGAGGAGGCCGAAAAGGCCCTTGAAACCGGCGAAACGGTCCGGATTGAAAAAGAGATCCGCAACACAGACCGGACAACCGGGGCCATGCTGGGCGGTGAGGTGGCAAAGCGCTATGGTCACAAGGGACTGCCCGACGATTCCATACATGTTGCCCTGAAAGGGACGGCAGGCCAGAGTTTCGGGGCCTGGGTGGCCAAAGGTATTACCCTTGATCTGGTCGGGGAAGCCAATGACTATGTTGGCAAGGGGCTGTCCGGCGGGCGGTTGATTGTGCGACCACCGGAAGAAAGTGCCATTGTGCCCGAGAAAAGCATAATTGTGGGCAATACGGTACTTTACGGCGCCATCAGCGGCGAATGTTATTTCCGCGGCGTGGCAGGGGAACGGTTCGCTGTACGCAATTCGGGCGCCGTTGCTGTTGTCGAGGGAACCGGAGATCACGGTTGCGAATATATGACAGGGGGCTGTGTCGTTGTCCTCGGCGAGACCGGGCGCAACTTTGCCGCCGGTATGTCCGGAGGCATCGCCTATGTTTTTGATGAACGCGGACGGTTTGAGGACTATTGCAACATGGCCCAGGCCAGACTGGAAAAAATTGTTGCCGATGAAGAAACCATGTCCCGCCTTGCCGGAGAGACGAACGGGGCGGGCGTTGCCGAACTGGCTGGCCTGATGCGTGACATGCGCTTTCAGGATGCCGAACGCCTGCATCGACTGATCAGCAATCATTTGCACTATACCGGTTCGAAGCGGGCGCGCGAGGTTCTGGAAAACTGGTCCGAGGCGCTGCCAAAATTCGTCAAGGTCATGCCGGTTGAATATGCCCGGGCGCTTGAGGAAATGGCTGCACGAAACAACGCCGGTGATCTGGCGAACGAAATATCCAGGGGAGCGTAACATGGGAAAACCAACCGGATTTCTGGAAGTCGAGCGCCATGATCGCAGCTATGCGCCCGTTGAGGAGCGTATCCGCAACTATCATGAATTTTTGCAGGACCTGAGTGCCGATGAAGTCAGAGAGCAGGCTTCGCGCTGTATGGATTGCGGCATTCCCTTTTGTCACAAGGGGTGCCCGGTGAATAACCAGATTCCCGACTGGAATGATCTTGTCTATCATGACGACTGGAAGGACGCCTGCATCAATCTGCATTCGACCAATAATTTTCCCGAATTTACAGGGCGCATCTGTCCGGCCCCCTGCGAGGAGAGCTGCACACTCAATATCGAGGATATACCGGTAACCATTCGCACCATCGAATGCGCCATTGTCGATCGCGGATTTGCCGAAGGATGGATCAGACCGCAGATTGCCAAACACAAAACCGGAAAAAAGGTAGCAATTGTCGGCTCCGGCCCGGCCGGTCTCGCCGCTTCTCAGCAACTGGCGCGTGTCGGACATGAAGTGCATCTTTATGAAAAGAACCACAAGGCAGGTGGTTTGATGCGCTACGGCATTCCCGATTTCAAGATGGAAAAACAGCATATTGACCGCCGTCTCGACCAGATGCAGGCCGAGGGGGTTGTATTGCATTGCGACACACACATCGGCAGGGATGTGAAGCTGGCCGAATTGCGGGAGGATTTTGATGCCGTGTTGCTGACGGGCGGATCGGAACAGCCGCGTGACCTGCCAGTCGAGGGTCGGGAGCTGGACGGCGTTCATTTTGCGATGGAATTTTTGACACAGCAAAACCGGCGCAATGGAGATGAACCTTTGGGATCGGTCGAGCCGATCCTCGCGACGGACAAGGATGTTGTTGTCATTGGCGGCGGGGATACCGGTTCTGATTGCATTGGTACCAGCATTCGCCAGGGGGCAAGGAGCGTGACGCAACTGGAAATCATGCCCAAACCCCCGGAACATCCCGACAAGGGTCTGACCTGGCCGGACTGGCCCAATCGCTTGCGGACATCCTCTTCCCAACAGGAGGGGGCAAAGAGGGAATTTTCTGTGATGACGCAGAAAATCAATGGCGAAAACGGTCATGTAACCTCTTTAAGCTGTGTGCGTGTAAATGAAAAATTCCAGCCGGTTGATGGCACGGAATTTGAGTTGAAGGCTGATCTGGTCCTGCTGGCGATGGGGTTTGTGCATCCCGTTCATGAGGGCATGTTGAGCGAACTTGATCTTTCACGCGATGAACGCGGCAATGTCAGCGCCAGTGAAAGGGATTATGCGACATCGGTCGAGGGAATCTTTGCCGCCGGTGACATGCGCCGGGGCCAGTCGCTGGTGGTCTGGGCCATCCGCGAAGGACGTCAGGCGGCCCGTGCTGTGGATGAATATCTGATGGGCGAAAGTCTTTTGCCGCGATAGAGCCTGGAAGGGGACGGGCGAGTCCGCCATGCAATTATCGGGGTTGCAGCTCACCGTTACAGGTTTTCACCCTGCAAAAAACAGGGCGATGACGAGTGCAGAAATGGCGGAGATCCAGGAACCGGCCACCCTGACACCAATTTGCATCCATTCAGGTCTGTCCTTGTAGATGATAGCTGTGACAGCGGTCAGATACAGGTAGAGTATTGTCGCAGCAAGGGCTGTTCCCGAGAGCGTTGCGGCGGTCAGGACAAGATTGTCTGTGACAAGGCCGGAATCCAGACCGACAAGCAGAGTCGTGAGTAAAGTCGCGAATATCATGAGCCGGGGTACGGGTGACCATTTCAGGGCCACCAGCAGACCGGTGAGCCCCGCAACAGCCAGCAATATGATTTCGATATTGGCCAGCGTCAGCCCTGTTTGCGTGAGCAGCAGACCGGAAGCGATCGCGAGGGTAAAACCGGCCAGCGTTCGTTTCAGACAGACGAATCCCTGCTGGCCGCATAAAAGGGCCATCGCGGTAATGGCGAGGATATGCGCAGGAACCGAAAAAGGGTGAGACAGTCCCGTGACAAATCCGGGCGGGCCACTGAATGCCCCGTGAGCCTGTGCCGTTCCGGTGAATGTTATCAATAACAGACAGGCGAGAATGAGGGAGCGCCCCGCAAAACCTCGAAAACGAACGCCGTTCAATGTGATATGCTTACATCCAGCCGACAAGGAAGGCCCCTCCGACAAGAGCAATGGCAATACCACCTGTCTGAACGGCATATTGTCCGGCTTTCCAGCGGGACAGCTCTCCAAAAGCGATGCCGGACAAATGAAGCAGGCCGGTGGCGAGGACAAATCCGATGGCATAGGTGACAGGATTGGCAGCCGAAGGCAGTTCCACGCCGTGCGCATAACCATGAAAGATGGCAAAGACCCCGACAATGGTCATGGCAAGATAAAGCGGCAGGCGCACGGCCATTGCCACAAGAAGTCCAAGAACAATCCCCGACACAGCAATGAGAGTTTCCACACCCGGCAGGTTCAAACCTGTAATTCCGGCGATGCCGCCCGACACCATCACCAGTGGAAAGACAACGGGGAGAATCCAGATCGCCGGTTGTCCGAGAAAAACACCCCACAACCCGACAGCCACCATCGCGACAACATGATCAAGGCCGAACAGAGGATGAGTAAAACCGCTGCCAAATCCGCTCAGGCCGGCAGCGCCTGTATGAGCCCGGGCGAATTCAGGAGCCAGTAC
>JALXEI010000343.1 GCA_027069645.1 Hyphomicrobiales bacterium | reverse complement strand
CCCCGCCTGCGCGGGGATGACATTTTTTGTTGCCTGAAATCAGTAAGATATAATATCGCTTATCCATAATCGGGGTTACAAAATTAATATTTGGCCGATTTGTATTCGCTGAACACATGTACGCCAGGGGCTTCAAATTCCGGTACACGGCTGCTGGCCGCCGGTTCGGGTAGCTGCACCTGTGCGATAACAGGTGCCGGTGCGGCCTCCGACACGACCTTGTGAGCCGATGCCAGCGATATGGTTTTTTTCGCGACAGCCTTGCGGCGGGTCCTCTTCCCGCTTGTCGCGCGAAACGCCTTTGGTGCCATTTGCGGTTCAATCCGTTCAACGGCAGCCTTGACAATCAGGGGTTTTTTGCGGGGCAAAAGGACATAGAAATCGCCCTTGTGATAGGTGCGCCCGGCAATATGGCCCGCCCTGTCCCCCGAACCCCAGAAAATATCACCACGCCGCGCGCCACGAATAGCCGTCCCGGTATCCTGGGCGATCATCAGACGACGCAGATTGCTTTGACCATCCTTGCGAAAACGGGGCACCGACAGGAATATCGGCAGACCGAGACGATAATGACGCCGGTCCACCGCAAGGGAACGGCCGCCCATCAGCGAGATGCCCTGAGCACCAATCGGTCCGGCTGTTCGGGCATGGTTGGGCAATTCGCGGAAAAAGATAAAACTTTTATTGCGCCACATGGCCTTGCGGCCCATTTCGGGATTGTTGCGCAGCCAGGCCTTGACATTTTCCAGCGTTACTTCACGCCGGCTCAATATACCCGAACGCACCAGTACCTTGCCCACCGAGGTATAGTCATAACCGTTTTTCCCGTCGAAGCCGATGCGGATACGCGAACCGTCACGCAGGACGATGCGCCCGGATCCCTGAATATGCAGAAAAAAGGCATCAACCGGATCAGCCAGCCAGAGCATCTCAAGACGGCGTCCGTCCAGCCCGCCGCGCTCGATCTGTTCGCGGGTGAGATAGGGTTTGAGCCCCCGTCGCGTTTTCATGGCATAGGTCAGCTTGCGCGATAATCCGGCCCGCCGGGCGGCGCGACGCATGGCCCTTGAATTCAGGCTGACGAGATCGGCCGGGCGGCGATAGAGCGGGATACTGAATTTACGCGTGCGGACCCGCGAGCCTCTGAGTTCGGGTTCATAATAGCCGGTCAGCAATCCGCGCCTTGCCGAATATACCTTGTGGGGGGCAAAAAAACTTTCAAAGAAGGCCCGTGCCCGGGCATTGGAAAGATTGCGCGGCAATCTTCGTGCCTTGCGACAGGCTCTTGCCAGACCATCACGGCCCCGGGCCATTTTTTCACAGGAAGCAAGGAAAGCACGAAAAGCCTCGGCATGATGATCGCGTTTCCAGCCCGGCAGGGTGGAAAAAGGCACGGCTTTCACCCGTAACGCGCGGATATTCGACTTCGCCATTGCACTTTCCATCTGCACACCAAAGAGCACAACAGCAAAACCGGCAATTGCCAGCAGACGTCTCCCTGTCCCCGAAACGGTTTTCGATAAAATCATAAAACAACCCGTACTTCCACCTGATGATCCATCCACTATTGAAGGTCTAACGATAAAATAGGGCAATTTGCTGATCAACAGGTTTATGTCAGGAAATCCTGCGGCTGTTTCCTGCCGGCCACACAGGGCGGGCAATGCTGATTGTCAGGACGCTGATTCGGTTGCCACCAGTTTCCAGTTTGGATCCCTGGAATTGGTTTCCCGCGAAAAAGTCCATATGTCGGTCACTTCCCGGACTTTTTTGGGATCACCCTCGACAACATTCCCGGCCCGGTCATGCGTGGCCGTAATAAGAGAGCTGACAAATTTCACAGTGATCCGGGCTGTTCGTCCCGAACGCATTCCGGCACTGACAAATTCAGCGGAATCGATCCCGACGAAACTGGAATCAACGATCAGTTTCTTCTTTTCACGCGCGTCGATAGCGCTGGCAAAACCTTCATAAACCTCTTTTGCCAGTAATTGTTTCAACAGCTTCCGGTTCCCTTCTGCAAAAGCCATAACAATCATCTCATAGGCTGTTTTGGCGCCTTCCAGAAAACGCTCGGGGTCAAAACGCCTGTCGGCTTTCGCAATCTCGCTCAGACCTTTTTCAAGGGCGCTGCCTTTCGTTGCATATTTGCTGATTTGTTCGACCATATTAACGGCCTTCCTTGCCTCCTGGCCCTGACGGGCCTGTTGATAACCGGACTGAACGTCCGTGTTTCTGGTGGGCAATGTCACAACATTGTCGCCGCCATCACGTTCTTTTGGTGCGCCCGTATCATGGTGTTTGTTCGGGCCGTAACCATCCATCGGGGGGCGATCATCGTCGCTTTGCCCGAGAACGCTGCGAAGCTTCAGACCGACAATAATTGCCACGACAAGAAAAATGAGTGTGACCGGATCCATATTACCACTCGAATATTGTCAGATTTGACGATCGTGCCTTGCTGCATGCATGCAAACACCGGAAAATCTGGAAAAACCTTCTGCTACCTTCCCTGATATAACCCTTCCGCCCCCCAAAGGACAAGAGCGGAACCGTGGAATTTGTCTCCGGGCGAAAAATAACTATATGCTGTCTGCAAGCCGATGAAAAAGGATCACACATGCCCCTGCTGATTTTGATATTGTTTATTGCCATACCAATTGCGGAAATCGCCGTACTCATCAAGGTTGCCGACATCATAGATCTCTGGCCCACGGTGCTGCTGATCATTTCAACCGCTGTCATCGGCGTCTGGCTGTTGCGCCGCCAGGGCCTTGGCGCAATGGCCCGGGCCCAACAAACCCTGAATGCGGGAAGGCTTCCGGTTGACAGCATAACAGACGCCGTCGGACTGATGCTGGCCGGCGCTTTTTTGCTGACACCGGGACTTATTACCGACAGTCTCGGTTTTGCCCTTCTGATCCCGGCGGTCCGTCACGGCCTTGCAGGCTGGCTGTTCAACAAGGCGCGCCAGTCGGCAAATGTCAAAGTCGGGATATTCGGCGAGACGAACAGAACTTCACCTTTTGAACAATCCGGAAACAACGATTCCTTCGGTTCGCGAAGGCCATCTTCATCAGCGCCAGGCGGACCGGTGATAGACGGCGAGATCATCGAGCCCGAAAAAGCCTCCCCTGACACACCGGATCGGAAAAACAGGAAATCCCCCTGGTCCCGGTCCTGACCTTTATCCGCCTCCCTCACTATCCTGATAACCGCCCTTGCATGGTATGGTGCCATATGCTAGCCAGCCCTATTCCAAAAAAAGACGGCCTTCCACACAGGGAAAATCGAAATGAGTGATGATCAGGCAAAAAAGAACGGCAATGGCAGCACCGGTTCGGAACAGGAACAGGCACAGTTCAATGTGCTGGCGCAATTCATCAAGGATCTGTCTTTTGAAAGCCCCAATACCCCCGACAGCCTGCGCGGTCCGGGCGAAGACCCCAATTTGCAGGTCAATGTCACCGTCGCGGCGGACAAGATTGAGGGTGAAGTCTATGAAGTGGTGATTAATTTCAATGCCGATGCCAGCAACAGGGCCGGTGCCATCTACAAGCTGGAAATGGTTTATGGCGGGCTGTTCCGCCTCGCCAACATGCCCGACCACATCCGTCACCCGGTCCTGTTCGTCAACTGCCCGACCCTGCTTTTCCCCTTCCTGCGCCGCATTGTTGCCGATCTGACCCGCGAAGGCGGTTTCCCGCCGCTGATGCTTGATCCGATCGACTTTGCCGGTCTCTACCAGCAAAATCTCGAACAGGCCAAAGCCGGAGAAAAAGCCGACAGCTAGGCCGTAAACTCGACGGGTAACAACGTTGCCCCCCGACCTTGAGCCGGGGCCCAGGGTCACAGACTGTGTATGATCTGGCGTTCCTGATAGGGCGACAAGTTCCGCTGTGCCGCCCTTGATCCCGAATCGGCGTTTGTCGTTTATCCGGGAAGCAAAACAGCCGCCCCTTCATTTACAGCCTTGTAACAAGGCTCAACCCTGCAATTTATGCCACAAGGGCTCTTCGCCAAGCGTCTTTATAAAGGCTTCGTGGGCTTCACGTTCTTCATCACTCAGCAGGGAGGGTAGCGGGATGGGGCGGGGTTTGACGCTGGCCCGTTGCATGCCGCCTTCGCTTTCGCCCCTTGTGCCCCCGCCAAGGTCGAGTCCGGCCTGATGGCCGCCGATCAGTTCCAGATAAACCTCGGCCAGTAACTCACTATCAAGCAGCGCCCCGTGTTTTTCGCGCGATGAATTGTCGATATTGAAGCGGCGGCACAAGGCATCAAGATTATTGGCCGCGCCGGGGAATTTCTGCCGGGCCATCTTCAGCGTATCAACGACATGGGTCCAGGCAATCTGTGGTCGCCCTGCCTTTTCCAGCTCGAAATTCAAAAAGCCGATGTCGAAACTGGCATTGTGGATAATCAGCTTGGCCCCGTCGATAAACTCCAGAAAACCGTCGGCCAGATCGGCAAATAGCGGTTTGTCTTTGAGAAATTCATCCGACAGGCCATGCACCTTGAACGCCGCTTCGGGCATGGGGCGTTCGGGATTGATATATTCATGATAGACATTTCCGGTGGCGAAGCGATTGACCATCTCCACACAGCCAATCTCGACAATGCGATCCCCCTCCTTTGGCGACAGCCCCGTGGTCTCCGTATCCAGCATGATCTCGCGCATGATGTTCTCCCCTGCTATCCCTCCGCCCCATCATGAAGTGATTCGAGGAAGCGGTCGAGTTTCCCGTAAAATTCGTCGAGCGTGCCGCTATTGTCGATGATGTAATCGGCTTTCTTTTCCTTGTCGCTCTGGCTCATCTGGCGCTTGCGGATAATATTGAATTTTCTTTCGCTCATGCGCGGACGGGCCAGAACGCGCTCGCGCTGCACGGCTGGCGCGGCGGTGATCAGCAGGGACAGATCGACCCGTTTTTCCAGCCGCTTTTCGAACAGGAGCGGGATGTCGAGCAGCACGGCGCGACTGCCTTTTTGCCGGTGCCGTTCGATGAATTGCGCCCGGTCCTGCTCCACAAGGGGATGAATGATGCCTTCCAGCGTTTCGATGGCCTGCGCGTTCGACATGAGATAATCCATCAAACGCTCGCGACTGACCTCGCCATTGACCAGCACGCCGGGAAATTCGGCCTCCACAAGCTGCGCTGCCTTGCCGCGATAAAGATCATGCACCGCCGCATCGGCACTCCATACCGGCACACCCTTTTGCGCCAGATAATCGGCCGCGGTGCTCTTGCCGGTGCCAATGGACCCTGTCAGACCGATAACAACCATGAGCTACCCCGTCAGATCGGCGACGATCAGTGCCCGCAGCTCGTCGCTCACTTCGGGGCGCACACCAAACCAGCGCTCGAACCCCGGCACCGCCTGATGCAGCAACATGCCCAGCCCGTCCACCGTGCGACAGCCCTTTGCCCGTGCCGCTGCTAGCAAATCTGTTTCCAGCGGCGCATAGACAATATCGGCCACCACCGCATCATCCGGCAGGGCGTCAAGCGAGAGTTCCAGCGGGGGCGATCCGTCCATGCCAAGTGAAGTTGCGTTGACCAGCAGACCGGCGTCTTTCAGGGCCATATCACGGTCCTGCCACTCAGGAACATGGATAGCCCCCCCTGTCCCTTTCAATTGCGCAGCCAGTTCCTCTGCCTTTTGCCGCGTACGGTTCAGCAGGCGCAATTCACCGACACCGGATTTCAGCAAACCATAGACAATTCCGCGTGCGGCCCCTCCGGCCCCCAGCACAACAACCGGACGGTCGGGGCGCTGCCAGTGCGGTGCCGACTCGGTCAGATGGTTCATAAAACCATAAATATCGGTATTGTCGGCATGTAACCGCCCGTCTTCGTCCAACCACAGCGTATTGGCGGCACCGACCGCTTTGGCCTCGTCATGCGTCACATCCGCCAGAGCGAAAGCCCCTTCCTTGTGGGGCACTGTCACATTACAGCCGACATAGCCGTTTCCGGCAAGATTTTGGAGAAAATCGCCGAGGTCACCAGGTTCAACGGCGCGCTTTTCATAGCCCCCCGCAAGCCCGTATTTGTCCAGCCAGTAGTTGTGGATCAGCGGCGAGCGCGAATGTTTGATCGGCCAGCCGATCACGCAGGCTTTTTTCATTTACCGGTTCCCCGTCTGACAAAATTATAGCAAAACACAAAAAATGCTGCCCCGTGTATCCCTGTCAGGTTTATCAATCACCCTGCTCCCCGGACAAGCGCAGCACCGAGCCGGGGTCCACAGGGCAATCGCATGAAATACGCCCCATACAGCTTTGAGGGCGTTTCTCCCAACCGGTTGTTATTATTTGTCATCCCCGCGCAGGCGGGGATCCATAACCACGAAACGGTCTGTTTGGCCGATTTGCCAGCAGGTTCCGGTGACCTGATCATCGTGCCGTAACCCGCAAAGCTGCGGCGTATGGATCCCCGCCTGCGCGGGGATGACATCGGAAAGTGCACAAAATTGCGTATATTTCATGCGATTGCCCTTGCCGGGGTCCAGAGGCGCAAGTAATATGCTTCTGTTTTTGTTCATTTTCTCAATCTGTTCCTTATTGACTGCCCCTGGGTCCCGGATCGGCGCTACCGCTTGTCCGGGGAGCGAAACGGCCAACGGGCAGAAAATATACGAGCCGGTCTTTTTTGCGTTGCAGTCTGCTATTTCTCAGGATCAGGCCGTTCGGGCTTCCCCGTCCATATTCTGATCCTCGATAAAATCAATCAGGCTTTCAAGAAACCGGTCCGGCTGCTGCAAGGGCAGCATGTGCGAGGCCTCTTCAAAAATTTTCAACATGGCCCCTGGAATACTGTCGGCAATCACCCGCGCGCTGGCCGGGGGCGTGCCGGGATCGTCTTCCCCCACCATCACCAGTGTTGGCGTGTGGATATTGCCAAGATGCGGGGTCAGATTGAGATCCCGAATGGCCGCCGCCCAGCCGCAATAGCCGTTCACCGGCGTTGCGGCAATCAGTTCCGAAATACTGCTGATGATCCCGGCATTGCGCGGATCCTCCCTGAAATCTTTTGTGAACCAGCGTTTGATGGTGTCCTCGACCTGCGGGGCCATACCCTTCGCCGTGACATCGGCAATGCGCTGATCCCAGACCGGGGCCGTCTCCACCGGCATATTGCTGGTGGTGGAAACAAGCACCAGGGCCGAAACCCGCTGCGGCGCCGCGATAGCCATATGCTGGGCCAGCATCCCCCCCATGCTGATGCCGGTGTGAATGGCTTTTTCGATCCCCAGAACCTCCATCAGTCCCGTTGCATCACCGACCAGTTGCTGCCAGTTATAGGGCCCTGGAGGCGCGTCGCTCAAACCGTGGCCGCGGCCATCATAGCTGAGAACGCGATAATATTGCGCCAGCGCGATAATCAGTTCGTCCCACATCAGATGCGAGGTCGCCAGAGAATGATGCAGCATCAAAACCGGTCCGTCTTCCGGCCCGTCAAGTTCATATTCAACAGCAATATCCCCAACCTGTATTTTCATATTTTCCCCCGAACTTCCAATCGCCTTCCAAAGGCATTTAGGATATGATCTGGCAACAATAACATCAACCGGCTTAGGTCATAAACTCATAAACAGGGTCGAGAATGGTGCCAAAAGCGCAAAAATACGAGGTTAAAATGATCGCAGCGCGTACTTTTGTACGAGCAAGATCATTTTGGCCGCGGATTGCAGCGCTTTTGGCACCATTCTCGACCCTGTTTATGAGTTTATGACCTACAGGATTTTGACACCAACTGACAAGCCTGCGGGGAGGGCTATCGCATGCCGAGCGATCAATTCATTCTTTTTTCACTGCTGGTCGTGGTTTTTGCCCTGCTCATTCACGGGCGCTTCCGCTATGATCTGGTAGCCTTCACGGCCCTTGTGGTCGCGATGATCCTTGGTGTTGTGCCCCATGAAAAAGCCTTTGACGGCTTTGGTCACGAGGCCACCATCATCATTGCGCTGGTGCTGGTGATCTCGCGCGGGCTCTCCAATTCGGGCGCCATAGATCTGATCGGCAGTCTCGTGATCGACAAAAGCCGCTCCCTTGCCGCGCATATCGGCATCACCTCGATTGTGGCCGCGGGCCTCTCGGCCGTGATGAACAATGTTGCGGCGCTGGCCCTGCTGATGCCGGTGGACCTGAAGGCCGCCGACAAGGCAAAACGCTCCCCGGCCCTGTCGCTGATGCCCCTGTCCTTTGCTTCCATTCTTGGCGGCCTCGTGACGCTGATCGGCACACCTCCCAACATCATTATTGCCTCTTTCCGGCAAAAGGCGCTGGGGGAACCGTTCGGTATGTTCGATTTTTCACCTGTCGGCGTTGTGGCCGCCGCCGCAGGCGTGCTGTTCATCATGACCCTGGGCTGGCGGCTGATCCCGACCCCTTCCGGCGACAAAAGCGCCGGACAAAAGCTGCGTTCGGAAATCAAGAACTATATTGCCGAGGTGCGCGTTCCCGAAGGGGCCGAATGTATCGGCAAGCTGGTGCGCGATCTGGATGAACAGGGCGAGGATAATGCTCTGGCTGTCATCGGCCTTGTGCGCCGCGGCAAAAGATTGCCGGGACGGGCCCGGCTGGCCGATATCAGGGCCGGGGACATTCTCGTCCTTGAAGCCGATGCCGATGCTATCGACAGCTTTGTCGGGGCGCTGAAACTGGAATATATCGGTGCTGAAAAACATGAAAGTCTCACCGGCGAGGGCCAGTCCCTGATGGAAGTGGTCATTCCCCCCGGTGCCGCCATCGAAGGCCGCTCGGCGCTCGACATGCGCCTGATGTATCGTCACGGCATCCTGTTGCTGGGGGTGTCGCGGCAGGGACGGCGCTTTCACGACCGGGTGCGCAAACTGCGGATCAGGGCCGGGGATGTGCTGCTGCTTCTGGGGCCCAACGAGCGTTTGCCGGAAATTGCCGACTGGATCGGCGGCCTCCCCCTCAGGGAACGGGAACTGCATGTCGCACAGCGCCAGAAGGCCGGTCTCGCCGTCGGTCTGTTTGCCGCCGCCATTGCCCTTGCCAGCCTTGGCATCCTGCATCTGCCTGCCGCCCTTGCCGCCGTCTGTGTGCTGTTTGTCCTCACCAATATCGTGCCGCTGCGGGATATCTACACCTCCATCGAATGGCCGGTGATTGTCCTGCTGGGCTCCATGATCCCCATCGGGGCGGCGCTGGAAAGTTCGGGTGGGACCGCACTGATTGCCAGCAATATCGTTCACCTCGCTGCCGGTTATGGTCCGATGATCGTTCTCACCCTGTTGATGATTGTCACCATGACCCTGTCGGATGTGCTCAACAACACCGCCACAACCGTGATCGCCGCACCCATCGCCATTGACATTGCCAACCGGTTGCACGTCTCCCCCGACCCGTTTCTGATGGCTGTGGCCATTGCTGCAAGCTGCGCTTTCCTGACCCCTATCGGCCACAAGAACAACACGCTCATCATGGGACCGGGCGGTTATAAATTCGGCGACTACTGGCGTATGGGGCTGCCGCTCGAAATCCTCGTCATCGCCGTCTCCATCCCCATGATCATGTGGATCTGGCCATTCTGACCCGCAATTCCGGTCTGTTGGTCGTTTGGTTATGCGTGTTGAACCGGCCCTGGGGAACTGGTCGAATTTCTGCCCTCGACCCGAAACCGGGTTCAGAATAAAAGCAGAAACTTCATGTACTAACCATTGTATTATAAATTATATTATAGATACTTGCGTCCGGACAACCAATCATGGAATAAATAAAGATAACTATTTTTGTGTTGATTATCAGAGTACAAATATGATGCCCAGGACCCGTTCTGCACAATCCGGGATATTGCAAACTGTTATCATTGCCGCACGATTTGGCAGCACTGTCCGGATCGGACCGGTTTTCTCCTGCGCAAAACGCAAAAGCCCTTCTGCCCCTTCCATCAGCAATGAAAATACCTGGAGCAACTTATTTCTCGCGAGGCAGGATATGAAAAACACCCGTTCGTCCCACACCATACCAACCCTTGCCATAATGGCCATGCTTGGCGCCGGTCTGTTGCCGTCAGCCGCACAGGCCTGCCTTTTTTACAGGAACACGGTCAATGCCACAAAACTCTGGGGGTTGCCGGAACAAAACACTTCCCCGGTTCAGGCCGTTGTTCCCGCCCGTTCCAGAGTCTGTATTGACGAGCAGCTTCCCGGTCAAAACGGCGAAAAATGGGGGCGAGTCAGCTTCTATATTAATAATGACATCAGATTCACGGCCCGCGGCTGGGCTAACCTGGCCCGCTTTGAGGCTCCCGCTCCCGCTCCCGCCAGCCGCCCGGCACCCGACAGCAGGCCTGCGCCCTCGCAAGGAGCACAACGCGATGCAGGCCCGTCCTCTCCTCAAAAAGACCGGATGAACAAAGAAGATGCAATGCACGTTCCGGCTTCGGCTCCCTCTCCCGATGCCGATGATGACGCCATA
>JALXEI010000342.1 GCA_027069645.1 Hyphomicrobiales bacterium | reverse complement strand
TCAGATGGGCCGCTACGACCCACCCGGAGGGCCGGGCGCTTTTTGCCTGCTGCAACGAATTGCTCGGCTAATGGTACACGTACCACGTCGCCTCGCACTCCGTCACAGCAGGCAAAAATCGTTCCGGTGAAACGGGTCAATATTTATGTTGTCTGGTATGACATATGTCGGAAGGTGCTCGGCTTTCAGAGTATAAAGGTATGAGGGATTATGGAATACAGTTTAACGATTATTGGAATACTGTTGTTTTTGCTGTGGCTATATTCGGCCTGGTTGATATTTGGTTATTGGCGTGCGCTTTTTCGAGCGCTTGCCCATACCTTGCCGGGGCGAAAAATGGCCTATTTGTTCCGGGTATCAATGTGGAATTTTCAGGGGGCGGAAAAATATCTGAAGCCTTCGGGACTGGATGTACACCAGAAGGTACGACAGCGGGGATTACTTGCCGCAAAATTCGTATTGTTATGGGTGTTTGCCATATTCCTTTTGGTCGGAAGTTTCCTGCTTGCTGACTATATGGGCTGGCCCGGTTTTTCGAGTTGATTATTAAATTTTGATTTTCTCTGCGGGAACAAGCCGCCGCAAAATCTGCCGCAAATCCTTTTCGGCAAAGGCGAGGCATCCGGCGGTTGGTCGCGCGTCATCGTGGACGAGATGCAGGAAAATGGCGCTGCCCCGGTTCATCGAGCGACGCGAAAAATTATAGTCGAGCACAACCAGCAAATCATAGGCATGATCGTCTCGCCAGAGCTTTTCGGCGCTGGCCGGGAAGGGGAGTGTGACGGGCCGGTTATAGTTGCGGTCCTGCGGGTCATCGCACCAGCCGTCATCACGTCGGATGATTTTGACCGGTAACCGGGTTTTTGGTCTGGCCACACGGTCGGCGCGGTAGTAAACCGCCAGCAAAGGCCAGCTTCCGACGGGTGTTGCGCCATCCCCTTCAAATTTCAGGGCAGACAGGCCGGATCGTCCAAGCTGACAGGAGAAGCGCCGGTGGCCACAAATCAGCTGACCGGTTGTCGCCCTGTCCGATATTGTACACAGATACATTTTTTTTCGGGGTAAAGTTGCTGTTTTCACTTTCGTTCACAAACCGTTGTCATTGTCTGTCCCTGTCTTGTGCGCTAGTCTGTATTCAGTCATAAACCGATTTATGTACATGATAAAGCCAATCCTGAATCTGTGAGGTCTGTGATGAGCACGAAGCGAACCATTCTCGTTGTTGATGATGACGAGGACCTGCGCAGTTCCCTGGTCGAACAGCTCGATTTGCACAATGAATTTGCCACACTTGACGCCAATAATGCTGTAACCGCGATCCGGCAGATGAAGGACAATCATGTCGATCTGGTATTGCTGGATGTGGGGCTGCCCGATATGGACGGACGTGAGGTCTGCAAGATCATGCGCTCGGATGGTTACAAGGGGCCGATTATCATGCTGACCGGCCATGACAGCGAGGCCGACGAAATTCTCGGGCTGCAATCGGGGGCCAGCGATTATGTCACCAAACCCTTCCGCTTCGGGGCTCTTCTGGCCCGTATCCGGGCCCAGTTGCGCCAGCATGAACAAAGCGAGGATGCGGTTTTTGCCATTGGCCGTTTCACCTTCCGCCCGGCCCAGAAACTGCTGGAAGAGGAAAACGGGCAAAAGGTCAGACTGACCGAAAAAGAGACCTCCATTCTGAAATTTCTCTATCGGGCCGATTACAAGGTTGTGACACGTGAAGTATTGCTGGAAGAGGTCTGGGGTTATAATGCCGGAGTAACGACGCACACGCTGGAGACACATATCTATCGTTTGCGCCAGAAAATCGAAAATGATCCTTCCAATGCCGAATTGCTTGTGACAGAGGCGGGGGGTTACAAACTGGTTCCCTGAACCTCGGTTTCGCCTGAATCCGGCGGTTTTATTCGTTCAGTTGTGATTGCAAAAAATCCGTTCAGTTGATTGAAAACACTGATTTTATTTTGTAAAATATTGTTCTCTGGACAAGTCCGGTGCGAATCTGCATAACTTGTGGAAGATTCGTTACTGATCACCAGCACAGTTTTTATCAAACGCACCCCCTGTACGCCGGTCCATGCCTTTGGGACCGCAGGCTTTTTGCATTGTTGCTTTTCATTGCGTCAAACAGGATCATATCGGAGCCGGATCAAAAGATCTTATCCGTGACATTATCAGGAATAAAGCAATGCTGCTTGAAGAAGACATTATTATCTTGCAAAGACTGCCGATTTTCAGCGGCATGGAATATGAGCATCTTTCGATGATTGCTTTTAGTTCCGAACGTCTTTTGTTCCAGCGCGGTGAAAAGCTGATGATGGATGGTCAGGTCGGCCATGCGGCCTATGTGATCCTTTCCGGAACGGCTGAAATCATTGAGGGAAGCGGTGACAATCGCCGGATTCATCATGTTGGCCCGGGCGCGATGGTCGGCGAACTGGCCATGCTGGTGGAGTTTACCTTCTCCTCGACAGCCATTGCCACCGAGGAGCTGGAAGTGCTTGAACTGTCTCGGGAACTTATTCACCGCATGATGCAGCAGTTTCCGCCGATTGCCGAATATTTTTCCCATCGTATTCATGGCCGTTTGTCACAAATGGTCGAGAAACTGCGGCGCGTCGATCGCCCTTCCGGTACGCCGCACCAGTCTCATCGTCAGTAAATACAGCCGCTTTTTCAGGAGCCCGGGCTTTGGCGCATAAATTATCCTGGACCCCGGCGCAGCGCTTTCGCGTGTCCGGGGAGCGGGTGATTGGTATTATTTCCCAAAACGCAGTTTTTTGAACAGAATACCCGCAAGTCCGGCGAAAAAGGGATAAACAAGCAAAACGAGAGTTGTGACCAGACCAAGATATGCCCACGCTCTTTGTTCACTCCCCCCGGCCATAAAGGCATAACCATTAAGCCCCATCCAGGCAGCTATGAAATAGAGCAACAGATAAACAGGTTTTTGCGAATAGCCGATCACAAGGGCCGGAAAAGCAAGGATGATCTGGTTGGCAAGAAAACCGCTGCCACTGTCAAAGGGTTCAAAGCGATCTGAAATCAGACCGGCAACGGCCCAGCTTGCCGCACCGGCAAAAAGGCCGATTGCGACGAAAGAAAGAATCTTTTTCATGCCACTGCTCCAAATCTTTTCCTGATATATTCCGCCAAAACGGTCTTGAAC
>JALXEI010000341.1 GCA_027069645.1 Hyphomicrobiales bacterium | reverse complement strand
AAAACTGTTGGAACAAAATCATAGGTACTTATCCCCAGATTCGGTGGAACGGTGGAACAAAACCTCCGAAAGCCCCTACCATTGGGCGTTCCGGGTGTTCCACCGGTTTTTTCAAGCGGTGGAACAAGGTGGAACAAATCGCTGTAGCGGTGGAACAAAAACAACTTTTTGCGAATGATTCGCAACTAGAGGGGAAAAAGCAACAATTTGACACCGTTATACATTCTCACGGTTCGAAATTGACACAGTGGTACCGAAAAAAACTCTAGTTAAGAATCATTCTTAACAAAAAATGAAAAACCACGCATGAAGCGTGGTTTGCCAAGTAGAACAACACAGGAACATAGGATGGAGATAATACAGACAACAAAACCAAATGCTCGATATGTAATCTTTAGCGTGTATGATAGCGAGAAAAACACACTGACGCCTTGCAAGGATAAAATGGACGCCTTGTACCTGATCAAAGATAAAACAGGCAAACAGCCGGAACTGAAAGTTCCTTACAAAACATATGAATATATCGTCTGGGACAAACGTAAAAAGCGCAACTATGACACCGATAAAATTTTTGTATTTACGGGACACTGCGAAGATTCCAGTCTGTTTCACTTCATACCCTTACAGACTGACAAAGAACTTGCAGATAAAATACCCCCAAGCGAAATCAAACAAATCGCAGACGGATTATCTCTACCAATTATAGGCACCGATGAAGAGATAGAGAGCGACTTTCAGATCATTACAACATTTTTCAAAAGAGCGGTGGGCACAACAAAAACAAACGCATACCGCTTCTACCCGATGAGCGAAATTGTGCAGCTCATAGCCATTTTCAGAATGATGCACTGTTCACAACAACGGAAACATATGAACCGCAACCTTATAACCGTGGCAGCTCACAGATTGGGAATAAATTACCGTCTCAAGGACAAAAATGGAAAATTAAAACTGTCCCAGGATGATGAATATACACAAGTGCCAGTGCGTGAAGGATTCTACCTCCCCAGAGTTCTTCCAGCTACAGTTGTTGCATACACGCTTGAAAAGGATTTTTCATCTGAAAGATGGGCGCAGAAGAGGGGAAGGCAAAAAAACCGCAAAACCCGGTTGTCTCAAGGCAAAAAAGCCATTGAAAAACGAATGTCAGACATAGACATGTATAAGGGCATGTATGAATTAGGTATTATAACGGCCACAGAGCTTGAGGAGAGGCTTTTTGAACTTGGCGAAGTGTCAGAGTAGTACTTTGTAATTTTGGCGCTGTGTGGGCTTTATTTGCCGTTGTGTGGAGACAATACAAAATCATATTCAATCTTGTCCAACTCAAATTTACGCCGTTTCAGGTCGCGCCATTCTCCATAATTGGCCATAGAGCTGTTTTCCTTCCTTCCCTGAATCCAGCACGCGGCTGAATAGCTCATTCCGGCTTCCCGGGAAGCGTCCACATGTGTATGACGAAGGGAAGTGAAAGTTATTTCCTTTCTCTTTATTTTCGCCTGCTTCAACAGTTTGGCGAAAGCCAATCCCAATCTATCAGCCCATCTGTCGTGTCCGTTTGGATATTCTCTTGCACCGTCAGCTATAGACGGGAAAAGATAATCCTCTACCGACGCCATATATTCCAACAGTCCCAATTCAATAAGCCGTTTGTGGACTGGTATTTCCCTTGTCGCACCTGGATTTTTGAGCTTGTTTTCCCCCCTGTCATGCACATCAAAGTAATATATTCCGTCGCGCTTTTTTATATCGCGTTTGCGAAGTTGGCATGTCGCCTGTACACGCATACTCGAATATAAAGGAATCAGCGCAGCCCAAAACAACGGGTGATCTGGTTTTACTACCTGGAACAGCTTGTTTAATTCATCTGTAGTGAATGAAGTACGCGGTTTTTTTGTGTTTATCGGCTTCTTTTCTGGCACGCGAATTGTTTTTGCAGGGTTTACAACAGCATCCCCGTATCTTTTCTGTAACCAGTCGAACAATTGAGTAACCGAAATCATGTAAGCATTGATAGCGTTCGGGCTTAATGTCTGCCCCTTTGCTTTCCCCCTCGCCTGCTTCTTTTTCAGGCGTTCAAGAAAATCATTCCCATCTTTCAGGCTATATTGATCTATGGGTTTGTCCTTTACCCATTTGATGAATAAGTCAACATGCGGCTTTTTCTTTCTGTATGTTGGTTTTGAAACTGTTGTCTTGAATTCTGCATAATAATATGGAAGCACTTTCAACAGAGAGGGCAGGGAAGAGACTTCAGGTTCATTCTTTGGCACAGTGCCAGCAATCAGATGTTGCAACGCCTCAATCTGCTTATCTGCCTCTCTGGCATCGACAACCCCGACAGCCTTGTCCTGGTAAAGCTGTGCAATCTTCTTGCGGGCTATCGCGTTTTCAGTATCACCGACAATCTGTTTTTCATTGTGCACGTCGGGGTGTGTATAAGCAAAATCTGGATCAATCCATGCGCTGTGTTCATCAGCATACTCGAATATGTCTTTTTTAGCCGCTCGAAAACGCTTCAAGCGTTCGCGTTTCAGCTTGTCATATGTTGAACCTGTAGGACGGCCTAATCTTGCATCTTCAAACTTTTCCTTCCATTCGGCAACGAAGGGATGAGAAAAATAGAGGCGTTCGGCTTCTTTTCTGTCCTCTGTTCGCAGACTCTTACATTTGTCATGTCTGCCAAACACATGATGCAAATCATCGGGGACAGGTATTCGCAGATACCATTTACGGGAGTCGGTGCGCTTTACCAGATAGGGGAATTTCATGTCTTTCATCCCGAAAGTGTAACAGGTTAGTGTAACAGTTTCATTAAGACAAAAAGACAAAAAACCGCGTAACTACGCTGGTTTGGGGCTTTTTTATGATTCAAGGCGAGTTTTCTGGAGCGGGCGATGAGATTCGAACTCACGACCTAAACCTTGGCAAGGTTTCGCTCTACCCCTGAGCTACGCCCGCGCTCCGTTTCCAGGGCCGGTATCGATCCGGCGACCCCGGAGAGTGATCCGTCACGATTTGATTGCGACGAAGGGTCTTATGCCATAATGAAAGAGGGGATGCAAGAGGTGTTTACGAGTTTACGGCCTAACCGTTGCTGATAACTTTGTCAGGTGGTCCCTCCGCTCTTGCGCGGGATTTTGCGGGAAGAATGATCCTTTGGGAATTGCAGTTGGCGCGACTCTTGCTTCCCTGAAGCCGAGTCTATAACCCGGATAATCCCGGTTCCAACAAGCGGGGCAAGCCGTTCATGCTGTTAAAGCATACCATTCTCTATCTGCCGGCCCAGCTTCTCGGGCCGCTGACCCAGTTTCTGTCGGTGATTGTCTGGACCTACTGGCTGACACCGACCGAATTCGGGGTGCTTATTCTTGTGACGGTAACCCACGAACTGGCCTTTGCTGTCACGCTTTCCGGTTTTTCCCTCTATGCCGTTCGTCATATCCCGGACCCGGGCGACGTGGTGGCCCGGCATCGGTTCTATAATACCGAGGCCACCATGCTGGCGGTTTCCGGTCTTGTTTCCATGCTGGTGGCGCTCGTCCTGCTTTATCTTGTTCTCGATACCGCACCAGGGGCGCTGATGGTCGGGGCGACACTGGTGTTTTTTGTTACCCGCTCCATCAATCTGCATCTTGCCGACCGGGTTCGGGCCGATGAACAGATCGTTAACTATACCCTGTTGCAAACGGTGGGGCCGGTGATCGGATTTGCGTTGGGATTGCTGTTTATGGCTGTTTTTGCGCCGACACCGGATTATGTCATTGCCGGTTATGCGCTGGCCCAGTGTCTGTCGCTCATTTTGCTGCTGCCCCGCATTGGCTACAGTCTGACGGTGACGCAGCCGGACCGGCAAATGATCCGCGATGCCATTGGCTATGGTGTGCCGATTATGCTGGCTGGCTGGCTGGCCTGGTTCTCGGATCACGGCATTCGCTTTATTGTCAAATACGGTCTGGGCATTGCTGCGGTAGGGCTTTTGTCCGTGCCCTGGGGGCTGGGGCGGCGCAGTGCGGCCTTTACTGCCAATCTGGTGAATGCGGCGGCTTTCCCGCTGGCGGTCAGGGAAATGAAAGCAGGATCGCGCCAGCGGGCCATGTATCAGCTGGCGATGAATGGCGCCCTGCTGTTCGGTGTGCTGGCGCCAACCGTTGCCGGTATCTGGTCGATCAACGAGCTGCTGGTCAGATCTTTGATCGAAATGCGCTTTCAGGATGTCACCATTGCTCTGTTGCCCATTGCCGTGCTGGCGGGCGGGGTGCGTTATTTTCGCGCCCATTATGCCGATCAGATCTTCCTGCTGGATGGGAATACGCGCCAGTTTCTGCTTATTGATATTATTGAATCATTCTCCATTCTGATCCTTTGCGGCGCCGGGCTGTGGCTTGACGGATTGCGCGGGGCAACGATCGGCGCGACGCTGGGGATCATCATTGGTGCACTGGTCAGCTTCGCCTTTGCGGCCCTGTCCGGCGGCTTTCAGATCCTCTGGGGTCATTTCGGGCGCATTATCCTTGCCTGCACGGCGATGGCGCTGGTGCTTGCCCTGATCCGTTTTCCTGTTTCAAAGATGGGGCTGGTCGCCAGTGTGCTGATTGGCGGCGCTGTCTATTGCGGCGTACTGGGCATGTTTTACTATCGAGAAGCAAAAGCTTTCATCCGCAACTGGCGCGGCTCCATGCCGTCTTCTGCCAATTAAACAAAATGCCGGTGCTGGCCCTGGTAAAATCCTCATCGGCTGCTCGTTCCGTTTGTCGAATATACGAAAGAGCTCTGTCGGGGGACGCAGAGCTGCCAGCGGGCCTGACGGAAATGCAAAGTCGTCATTTTACTCTCGCGGAGCGGGCATGACATTCATTTTCGGGCAACAAGAAAGTCCCTGAGGCGGTGGGCGAGTGAGGATTTCCGGTAGAGGGCTTTCAGTTTCACCCATGTATACAGGGGGAGTCCCTTCAGGGACAGAGGCCGCAGAAATTCATGCAGGGGCCCCTCGGGCAGAGCAAAATATTTTTTGTAGGGTTCATCGCCGATCGTGAAGTCGAAATAGCTGTAGCCTTCAGCATGCAGGGCCTGCATGGTCCGTTCGGTCAAAAGTCGTCCAGGTGAACATTTGCTCCATTCACCGCTTTCATAGCCCGACAGAGTCATGGCATAGTGATGGCCATTGCCAAAGCCGCACAGCGTTGCAACGGGTTTTCCATTGACGAGCAGGGCGGTGAAAATAACCTCGCCCCGTCGACAGCCGTCAATGATGACCTGACGGTAGAAATCTTTCATTTCCGGGTCATCAAGAAGGCAGTCCAGTTCCAGGCGATCAAGACGCTCTTTCTGCTGGCGCACCAGTGTATCGAACAGCGGTGCAATTTCTTCAGGGTCATTGCAACGGACAAAGGAGACGGTGCCCTTCTTTTCGAGAACCCGCCAGCGTCGGCGCTGGTCCTTGCGGAAATTGCGTTTCAGGCCATTCCAGTAGCGGGTCCAGTCACCATCAACGCGAATACCATAATGGCAAAGGCGGCTTTCATGGCTTTTATCGAGGCCAATCAGCGGATTTTCTATCGCATTGATAGCAAAGGGCATTTTTTCCAGTTTCAGCAGGTCGGCAGGGGGCAGGGCCTGATATATGTCCTGCATGAGTGCCTTCGTCTGCTGCCAGCCGGGGGCCAGCTCCGGGTTGATCAGCGGTGCATTATAGTCGGCGAGGCCAAAATCGGCGAAACCGATAACTGACAGGTTGTTTTCGCGGTAGCGGCACAGGGGCAACAACATGACCGGCCTGCCTGACAGGCGATCCTCGACCATGACAATCACCGCGGTGCCATTTTTTCCAGGGCCTGTGAAGGTTCGGTACCAGGTTTCCAGCCACAGAGCGCTTTGAAACAGCGTTGCTCCCCGCCCCTCGACCTCTCTTGCGAACTGCGCCGCGTGCGCATTCCACGCCGACATGACACTAATTCGCCAGGTTTTTTCGGAACGGCAACGGTCAGGACTGGCAATGCGCATGCTTTTGCCCGCTAAAAAATTGGCTGTTCCGGAGAAAAGTCCGGTGAGGTTTTCCGGGCGGTGCCGGTCAGTCATTCCTGTGACCCCCTAGCTGTTCCCCGGGCGAAGTGTGAACGGCGTAATGTCGATCATTTCGTCGAGGTTTGACGGATCAAGTTTGAACTCGATTTTCCGGCTCCAGATATGTCTCCTTGCCAGTCCCGAGCGGCGCCACAGGGATTGCAGAACAGCTTTCGAGAAATAGGCCATGCCGGTGGTTGCTGTGCTTTTGGGGGTGATCCCGAAACGACGCCGCAACAGGCCATTGGCATAGCGCACCTTGTAGTTGCGCTCGATATCATTTGTCCAGTATTCCGTTGTGACAGAGACGTTGAGACTGTCATAATTTTCCACCCTGTGAGGCGAAAACTGCGGCCAGTGGGCCATCATGCCCGGCTCCATGTCAATTGTGGCGGCATGGTCGTCGAACCATTGCTCAAAGGGAATTTCTTCCTCTGTTTCCTGAAGGATTACCCGTTCGAGCAATTCATCCGGCATAAACGGATCAACGGGCGGATAGAGCCATGCTTTCTTGCGACCGCGAATATGCCACAGGGACTGGCCGGGCACATCGCAATGATAGTAGGTCTGGGCCCCGGGCGAGGTGACCAGCAGGGTCATGTCGTAATCATTGATTTTGAGGCCGGGAACATTTTGAGCCATTTCGTCGAACAATTGTTGGGCCAGTTCCCTGAATGCCGCGCTGTTGAGAGGCAGGTTACGCAGATTGATCCACAGGAAGCCGTTTTTGATGGCTTTCAGAACATCGGCACCGGTGGCATCACCAATATCGCCCTCGCGCCAGAGATGGTGCTGTCCCTGATCCTTGCGACCCGGGATGACCAGAGAATAATCCTTACGCGGATAGTTTTCGATGAGATCGGCAAGGGCCTCATCGGTAAACAGGGGCGATTTGTGCAGATTGTGCTTCTGGATGACAGGTGATTTTCCCCAAAGCTTTCCGTGTTCGGGTTTCCAGTTGTCAAAAACAGGTCGGGTCACGGTTTTTCTCCTGTGGCTGTATGCAACGGTCTTTCCCTTCCCGATATTGCTCTTCCCCGGTAATGCAAAAGCAAAAACGGGGCCATCACAAACCCGGCTCTCGCCCGGGCGTATCCCGATGGTTAATGAGCATTGTCATAGGCTTTTTTCGAAAACAGGGTCATGAACAGAATATTGATATCAAGCAGGAATGACCAGTTATCAATATAGTGCAAATCATATTCGACGCGTTTGCGAATTTTTTCATCTGTATCCGTGGGGCCGCGATAGCCATTCACCTGGGCAAGTCCGGTGATGCCGGGCTGGACGTTCATACGGCGGGCGTAGCGGGTGATTTTTTCTGCAAATTCATGGTCATGGGCGAGGGCATGGGGACGGGGGCCGACCAGCGACATATCCCCCTTGAGGACATTGATAAGCTGCGGCAGTTCATCAATATTCCATTTGCGCATGAAGCGTCCAATGCGGGTGATACGCGGATCATCTTTTATGGCCTGTTTGACCTCTTCGCCGTTTTCCATCACCGTCATGGTGCGGAATTTGAGAATTTCAAAAGGCTGGAGATTAAAGCCGTAACGGGTCTGGCGGAAAAAGGCCGGTCCCTTGCTGTCGAGCCGAATGGCAAGGATGAAGGCGAGCATAAGCGGTGACAGGAGGATCAGCCCGACAAGGGAAGCAACGATATCAAAGCTGCGTTTCAGGGTTGTTTCCATCAGCGACAGGGGCGGGCGCACCAGATTGAGTGTGGCAATGGAACCCAGCCTTGTCAGGCGGGCGTCAACAAAGCGGCTGAAAATGGCTTGCGGTCCCAGATGGATGGAAACCGAACTTGTCGAAAAACGGTCAACGCAGCGCTCGATCAGCGAGCGGCGCGACCAGGGCAGAAGCAGAATGATATCATCAAGACTGTCCTGTCGTGTCAGGGACAGGGCATTGTCAAGTGTTTCTTCCAGTTCGAGGGCATCGCCATCACGCTCGGAGCCATCAAAATGATCGTCGAGTGTGATGCAGTGGTTGATGCGCAGGCCATGATTCCAGGGTTCATACTGTTTCTGGAATTCGCGGATTTTGGCATCCGTTCCCACCAGCATGATCTGTCGCGCAGCCACCCGACCGGTCTTGCAGCCGGCTTTTATATGGGTCACGAGCAGCCTGTGCAGTCCGACAACAGCCGCAAACCCGGCGAAATAAAACAGCACCAGCGTACCGCGGGAGAAAATTTCCGTGGATTTGGTCAAAAAGCCGATGGCAAACATGGTGGAAAAGGCATAGTTCCAGATGAAAAACTGTTCGGCAATGCGGACATCGCTGGTGATGTAGCTGGTGAGATTGTATTTTTCGCGAAAGAGAAAGGGAAGCGTAAAGAACAGTGCGACCATAAGGCCGGTTTTCAGGAACAGGGCGAGCGGCCCCGTATCACCGTAAACCGCAAGGTGATAGGCCATACCGGTCAGCAGCGAAGTGGCGACAATCGTGCCGAATTCGCCAATAAAAGCAAGCGGGCCGAACAGATAGGGATGAAAGAGCGAATAGTTGCTACCGGCTGAAATCCGGGAGGGAACGCGCTGGGAAATATCAGACATGATATGGTACCTGACCAAACGGCTTCTTGTGTTTACATGTGACAACGGAGAGTTCCCGCCGCTTTCGGATCGGAAAGAGGGCAGGGCCTCCTGCCAGGATTCCATGCAAGGAGCATGCAAGAGGGGCGGGAGCCTGGATGTCGAATAGGCTGTTTTACAAAAAAAATCAATATATTCACGTTAAAAGATAGTAATGCAATTATAAATATGTATTCATGCGTATCATGTTGCGGGGGGAGAATATTGCCGATCTGAATCGCGTGCCTGATTATGAAATCATTGTGTATTGTTTTGATACGGTTTCGCGCCTTTCCGGTTTGTTAGCCATATTCTTTGTTATGGCGGTCTGGTCAAGGAGCAGGCATGGATTTTGCTATCATTGAACTGATCGCATCGTTACGAAATAGCTAACAAATGCGGATCCTGGCGATTGGGCCAGTCTTTTGTAGTTCAAGGCAGAGTACAGATCTTATGAGTATCGGCAATTTTGACGAGCTGAGCAGTGAATTATCAACAGGCCTGATGGCCGACAGGGCGTCGGCGGCGCTTCACGGTTCGCAGGAACTTGTTCACGGTCTCGATATATCCGGTTTTTTCAGGATCATCAGGCAGCAATGGTTGCTGATCGGCATGACAACCGCTTTGAGCTTGCTGGTGGCTCTGGCCTATGTGATGACGGCAACGACAAGATATACGGCCTCGACGAAAATTCTCATCAATCCCCAGCCGAGGAAAGTGTTTGGCAAGGACTATATTCCCCAGGATGGCAATACCAACCAGATTCTGATCGAAAGCCAGACCCGGATCATCGCTTCGGATGCGGTTCTTGCCCGGGTTGTCGACAGTGAAAACCTTGTCAATGATCCGGAATTTTCGCAAGCGGCAGGGGGCGGGCCGGTGGACTGGCTGAAACGTCTGGCCGGTTTGCAGGGGGCGCCCGAATACGTGATGCCAACGCCTGAAAAACGTCGGGAGGCGCTGCGCCGTTTGCACGACAAACTGTCCGTCAAGCGTCCTTCGCAGACCTATGTTGTTGAGGTCAGTGTCAACTCCCGTGATGCCGACAAGGCGGCCCGTCTTTCGCGCGCTGTTGCCAGTGCCTATATCAGTGACGAGGTGGAGAATCAGGCCAGCAATACCCGGGAGATGTCAGAGTTGCTTCAGGATCGCCTTGCCGTTCTTCGTGCCAGAGTCCGCGAGGCCGAACTGAAGGTGCAGGCCTTCAGGCAAAAACACAATATTGTTGCGGCCGAAGGCGCGCTGGTCAACGAGCGTCATTTGTCACGCCTTAATGATGAACTACTGGCGGCCAGAAACCGTATGACACAAGCCGCAGCGCGGGCCGACAAGGTGCGTCAGATCGTGCGCTCTGGCGTTATTCCCGAAAGTTTTGATGCTGCCGTCAATTCGCGGCTCATTGCCAGTGTGCGTGAGCAATATGCCCGCTCGGCAAGGCGCGAGGCGCAACTGGCGACAACGCTGGGCAGCCGCCATCCGCAAATGATTGCGGCACGTGCCCGGCTGGCCCGTTCGCGAAAACTCATCAATGCGGAATTGCGGCGCATTGCCGCCTCCTTGCAGGCGGATTATGCCGTCGAGAAAAAACGCGTCAGTGCCCTTGAAAAGCGGATCGCCCGTGCCCGGGGCGTGACGGATATCACCAATCAGGCCCGTGTCGAACTGGCCGCTCTGGAACGCGAGGCCAATGCCCGCCGGGCTGTTTTCGAGCAGGTACTGGCGAAAGCCCGTGAAGCCGGTGCCGAGGAAAAGATCAATCTGATTGATGCCCGGATCATTTCCCCGGCTTCCCCGCCGCAATGGGCAAGCTGGCCGAAAAAGAAGATTATTTTGCCTCTTGCCCTGCTTTTGGGGCTTGGTCTGGGGCTGGCGGGGGCTCTGGTCAATGACTATCGCCAGGATCGTTTCACTTCGGTCGTTGATCTGGAACAGACCATCGGTTTGCGCAGTCTTGGTACCGTTCCCAATATCGTTCCCCGGCGTTTTGCCGCGCTGCGCGCGCTGTTGGGGCGGCGGTCGGCCGGGGCGGCAGAGCAGGGGTCCTATTACCGTCTCTATCAGGAACTGGCGCGTGTCGGTTCTCCCTATGCAACGGCAGTAATGGGTGTGGTGCGCAACCTCGTGAAAACCAAAAATGCAGAACAGGGCCAAACCGTTATGCTGGTGAGTTCGCAGCCCCACGAGGGCAGTTCTTCCATTGCCTGGAGCGCGGCCATTTCGGCAGCCCTGCAAAAGCGCAAGGTGTTGCTTGTTGACGGGGACGGGGGCAAGGGGGATCTGTCGGTAACCCTCGCGCCCGAAAATGGCGGGGCCTTGCGGGATGTACTGTCCGGCAAGGCGGATCTTGCTGATCTCGTTGTCGAGGACAAGGCGCTGGGGCTGTCATTCCTGCCGCTTGTTTCGGGAGACAGGAAACATCAGGCCATCAACTGGGGTGAATATCAGACCATGCTGGCCCGGTTACCGGAAATCGCCCGCAATTATGATCTCGTTCTTGTCGATGGCGGGGCCATTCTCAATTCGGGTCTTGCCCATATGCTGGTGGATGTGGTGGATCAGGTGGCTCTTGTGGTCCGTACCGGTGAAACCAGCCGCAAGACGGTTCTCGAAGCTCTGCGGGCCCTTGATGTGCCAGCCCGGAAAATGGCCGGGGTGATTGTTTCAGCCGTTGATTCCGAACAGATCTGAGTATTTTTCAGGAACTTTTCCGGCTTTTTGTTTCCTTTTCGGCGCGGTTTGTGCATGGGACAGTTGTAGCAGAAAAACGGAATCCCGGACGGAAACAGGGCATGGCGGCAGAATTCACCTCTATTTCAGCACAGCAACGGATCGGGGGCCTGTCGGGAAGCACCGGGCGGTCCTCTCCGCTGCTGGTGTTTCTTGTCGGCCTGTCATTGTTTCTGGTGATGGGCATCTCCAGCATGTTGCTGACCCGGTTTGGCATTCGCTATGACCTTGAAGGCGGTACGGCGCTTGAAAAAATCCATCCGGCGCATTTTCTTGCCGTTGCAACGCTGTTTTTGCTGTGGTTTTCGCGATCCCGGCCGCTGGAATTCATCGATATACTTTTCACCCGCCACAAGGGCACGCTGTTCTTTCTGGTGACCTGGGCTCTGCTGTTGTTTCAGATCACCGTTATTCAGCACAAGCCGTTCACACCGATTATCGATACTTTCATCTTTCCGGTCGTGATGCTGGTTTTGCTGACGGCTATTGACGAGCAGGGGCGTTTCAAACTGGCGCGCCTCATTCATTATGTCATGCTGGTCAATGCCCTGCTGGGGCTGTTTGAGTTTCTCACCGGCTTTCGTCTGACCCCAATTGATGCCGGCGGTTTTATCATCGAGGGTGACTGGCGTTCCTCCGCACTTCTGGGGCATCCGCTGACCAATGCGCTGATTACCGGTTCCTATCTCGTGACCCTGGCTCTGGGGGGCTGTGACCGTCTGTCGTGGGGCATGAAGCCGATCCTTTTCGGCATCAATCTGCTGGCCATGAATGCCTTTGGCGGGCGCATGGCACTGGTCACGCTGCTGGCCTTCCTGCTGGTCATTTTCAGTTTCAGACTGATCCCGGTTCTGAATGGCCGCCGGGCCAACAGGCGCAACTGGCTGCTGGGCAGCCTGCTGGTGCCGCTTGGCATATCGGCACTGGTGATCGGCTTTGAAGCCGGCCTGTTTGATCAGTTTGTCGAGCGTTTTGTCAATGACAAGGGCAGCGCCAGCGCCCGGATCATCATGTTTGAAGTCTTTCGCGATTTGTCCGCGCTCGATATTCTGATCGGCCCGGACCCCGAATATGTGGCCTCGCTGCTGCGCGCCCAGGGGCTCAATTTCGGCATTGAAAGCTTCTGGGTGGCCTTTGTTTTATCCTATGGCCTGATTGTATCGGTGATTTTTTTCATCGGTCTGTTTGCCTTTCTGGGCGATGTGGTCCGGGCCTCGGCCCCCGTTGCCATCTGGCCCCTTGCCTATTTTCTCATCGTTTCCAGTACTTCGGTCAGCCTCTCGGCCAAGGGGACTGACCTGGTGATCGTTGTCGCCATGCAGTTGCTGCTGTTGCCAAAACACCAAAAAAGTCAGGCCGTAAACTTGTAAACAGGATCAATCCTGTTTACGAGTTTACGGCCTGATACAGATCAGGCGGGTTTATCAGTGAGTTTTCATTCGATTATGAAGTTTCAGGAAGACAGTTACCGCCCGGACGGCGGGCAGAAAACGTCGATTTATGTCGATCATACCCATCTCGGGCGTCATGTCACCGGGCTGGAGCGCATTACCGAGGAGCTGTTTTCCGCAGACAGTCTTGCGCCGCTGGAGCTGACCCCGCTCACCGCATCGGGAACCGCGGACCTCGTTTTGAGGCAGAACCTGACCCTGCCGATGAAAATGGTGCGAGACAAAAAGGCGCTGATGCTGTGTCCCGGTTTCCCGCCCTCGTTTGCCCTGTCGCTGTTTGGCGCGCGGGTCATTCCCTATATTCATGATCTGTTTTTAATGACCCGCAAAAAAGACCTGAACAGACGGGCCCGCTTGTATATGGCGCCGCCGTTCAGACGGGCGGTCAGGACGTTGCCGCGTTTTCTTGTCAATTCGCAATATACCCGTGACGAGTTGCGCCGTTTTTGTCGTCCTGACGCAAAAATTATGCTTTATCGCCCGTCTGTGCGTAATATATTCGGGCTGGATGACAGCACGCGAAGCCAGCCGCGTGAGGAAAAGGGGCCGTTGCGTCTGATCGCCCTTGGAACAGTCGAGCCTCGCAAGAACCTTGCTGCCGCAGCGGCGATCCTTGAAGCCTTGCGGGTCGGGGGCCATGAGGGTGCAACGCTGGATATTGTTGGCCGGTTTGGCTGGGGTGATGATGTCGAGCGCTTGCAAAAAACCGCAGGTGTGACATTACATGGCTATCTGCCGATTGAAGAAACCAGGGAACTGATGGCGCGCGCCGACCTGTTTATCAATACCTCGCGGGACGAGGGGCTGGGTTTGCCGCTGCTGGAAGCGCAATATGCCGGATTGCCGATCATTGCCCCCGATGCCAGGGTCTTTCGCGAGGTTCTCGGGGCGGGCGGTGTTCTGATCAATCCGCACGATCCGCGCGAGGCCGCCGCTCATATCGGCGCCGTGGTCGCAAAAGAGGGCTGGCGCAACCGTTTTGCCCTTGAGGCGGCGGAAAATTTGCAGCGCTGGAACAGAGCGGCAGACGAGGATCGCGAGAACCTGATCGGGGAATTGTCCCGCCTCGCGGCCCGCCGTTTATGAGTTTACGGTCCGGGTAAGTTGTACAGAATACAGTCATTGCAGGGAGACCAACATGAAAGCGGCCGGGTTGTCGATCAGACAAAAACTGTCCCGGCTGAAAAACAGCCTTTTCGCTCTGGATTTGCAAAATATTTATCATTTGCCGGATCTTGTGCCGGTGAGAAAGCATGCGGGGCAAAAACCGCCTGCCCGTTTTTCGATTTACAGAGACGCCGAGGCACTCGGGCTCGTCGAAAAGATGAACCCCATGTCGCAGCATCAGCGTGACTTTGCCCTGCAACGCTTGCAGGCCGGTGACATATTGCTGATCGGATCGATTGCGGAAGAGCCGGTTTTTTATGGCTGGCTGATGTTTGACGAGATCGAAATCACCTATGATGTTTTCATGCCACTGCCGCCAGGAGTTGTTTTTGCCTATAATCTTTTTACCGTCGAGAAATGGCGTCGTCGCGGTGTGATGAGCGATTTTTACAGCTTTGTTACCAGTGATATTCGCCTGAAGGGTGCACACAGCCTTTATTGCGGCATTTCCACCGGAAACAGCGCCTCTGTCAAAGCTCATTTGAAAAACGGATTTGTCAAAGCGGGATATTTTTATACCCTCAGAATTCGCAGCCTCTGCCTGACCCTGTCGCATTTTGAAAAGGCCCGGCATTTTCATATCAATTACCTCTGATCATCCGTATCGCCCCTTTTTGTGGTCGGGAGGTGATTTGACATCCTGACCGGGCATGGGCAATGATCTGCCCCAAAAAGAACCGGTTTTATGCTATGCTGTCCTGGCAACAGGTACCGTTGTGACAATGAGGGACAAACTAGGAAACGGGCAAGGGCCGGACGCATAACAGGAGCCTTGTGTTGAAGCGCTTTCGACGAGGTGAGCAAAAATTGAACGGGCTGACATTTTTGCAGCCGTTTCTGTGCGCTGTCATGGTGGCCGGATTGGGGTTCTTGCCGCTGATAGCCCCGCTCGGCGCTGCACCGGCCCGCAAGCTGATCAGACCCGGACAACTGATGATCGACGGCTTTGTTGTCAAATGCGGGACAATACCGGCGCTTGTTTCCGGGAGCTATCCCGATTACGGGGCCGCCCGCCGCGGGCTGATCATTCTCAATCCGCGCCGGCTGCGCAATTTGCCCCGCGGCGCCAAATTGCTGATCTATTATCACGAATGTGCGCACCAGTATGTTGGTGGCAGCGAACTGGCGGCGGATTGCTGGGCCGTGCAGAAGGTGCGCCGTGAAGGTCTCATGAATCGCAAGGGGTTGAAGCAGGCCTGTTCCTTTATCCGGCACCTTCCGGGCAATCGTCGCCACCCCCCCGGCGTCATGCGTTGTCGCCATATGATGCGCTGTTATAATGATACCTTCCGCACCCGGGCCGACAGGGGGAATGCACCAGGACAGCAATCTGTCATCGGCTCCAGGTCCAGTCGCGGTTTCTCGGGCAACCCGGCGGCACCGAAGAAAGCCTCTTCCGGCAAGCCACCGCAGTGATTGCAATTCTCCGGTTGAATGCACAAGTTTCTCCTTGTGACAACGACCTTTCCGGTTCTATAGTTCGCCTGAACAAATGCCTGTTCATGATCTCATGACGGCACCCGAGGGGGATCACTATGGCAAAATATCGCAATCCGGCAGACCGTCCGCTTTCGCCTCACCTGCAAATCTATCGCTTTACCATGACCATGATGATGTCGATTGCCCATCGCATATCCGGCGCGGTGCTCTATTTCGGCACATTTCTGCTCGCCTGGTGGCTGATCGCTGCGGCGTCGAGCGAGCGCTATTTCAACGAGGTCAACGGTTTTTTCGGCTCAAATATCGGACGCTTCATTCTGCTGGGCTACAGCTGGGCGCTGATTCATCACATGCTGGGCGGCATGCGTCATCTTTTGTGGGATACCGGCGCCGGGTTTGAGAAAAAGACCCTGGACATACTGGCATGGGGGACGCTGATCGGTTCGGTGTTGCTGACCATTCTCGTCTGGTTCCTCGCCTACTGGGCGCGCGGACATCTATAAAGGAGCGCCAAAATGAGCATGCAAACACCGCTGGGACGGGTAAGGGGCCTGGGGCCGGCTCGTTCGGGGACCAGTCATTTCTGGTGGCAGCGCCTGACGGCGGTGGCCAATATATTTCTGACCCTGTTTCTGCTGTTTTCCATCGTATTTCATATTGGTGACGATTACAGCGCCGTACGCGCCTATCTCGGCTCGCCCTTTGTCTCAATCGGGCTGATGCTGTTTATTCTGTCGGTGGTCTTTCACATGTATCTCGGCTTCAAGGTGATTGTTGAAGACTATGTGCAGCATGAGGGGCTGAAGATTCTCTTTCTGATGGGCAATGTGTTTTTCTCGATCTTTATCGGCTTCGCCTGCCTGTTTGCGGTTCTGAAACTGAGCTTTGGAGGCTGATTATGGGTGCGACCTATACAAAATTTGGCAATATCATCATCAGGGATTTTCTTGGTGCGCCCGCCGAAGGGGAAATCGAGGCGCTGGAAAAAGAGCTGCAAACAAAATTGCCCGACGCCTACAAACAGTTTTTGCAGGTTGCCAATGGCGGCAATCTGGATGGTTATTATATCGAGGTCGATCACCCCGACATGAAAGTGCCGCGCAGTTTTTCCCTGCTTTACGGTACAAAGCGACGGCTGGAAAGCTCGCCTTTCGGAACATTTGAGCACGAGTTGAAACTGTCGCGCGAAGCCGCACAACTGCCGCCGCAGGTACTGCCCATCGCGCGGGATAATTCGGGCTGCGAGCTTTATCTTGACCTTACCGATTTCGAGCAGACCGGCGAGGATCGTGTTGTCGCCTTCATCCACGGCATCCCCGACCTTGAAGACCAGCCCGAAGCCAACGCCTGGGTGACGCTGGCGCTGCATTTCGATGATTTCATCAGGGCGCTTCAAACGGATGAGGAATATTATCTCGAAGTGTTGCAGGAAACGACGGAAAAGCCCAACCCCGAAAAACAGACGCAAATGATCGACTTCCTCGATCAGGCCCTGCCCGACTGGCGGGGGATGGAAGCGTTTGCCCCATACAAGGATTTGCAGGGGACAGCGCGGCATTGAGGGGAGAGATAAGGAGAGTGGACTTGGAAATTCAGAGAGATTCAAATGGCAGTTATTACATTCAGTGGACGCAACCTCCAGATGGATGGGAAAAAAGAGCGTGGGTTCAGCATAGACCCAAGGAAAAAGATTGGGCAGGGACTGTACGGTATCTGAATGTTGTTCGGTGTAATGAAGAAGGTAATCCCGCAGGAAATTCGACTGACTTTCCTATTTATTGTGATCTTTCGGATGAACAGGTTTTATTCGCATTTGTGCATACTGTTTGCGCCCTAACCGGTTGTAAGGTCGAGGAATGAACCAGCTTTTCCATGTGCTGTGGCAGTGAGGATGCGTACGAGAGGACTCTGCGTATGGATCCCCGCCTGCGCGGGAATGACAGTGGGAGCGTGAAGGGTAGTGAAGTGCGGGATGACTGTGGAGGTGTGAGGATTGTCTGTTGTTCAGGAGGTCCCTCCTGTGTCATCCCCGCGCAGGCGGGGATCCATATTGCAGAGAGTTGGCGGTGTGAGTGATGAACGGTGAAAAACAGTATTATGTCTATATGCTCGCCAGCTCAAAACACGGGACGATTTATATTGGTGTGACCAGCAATTTATTGCGACGGGTGTGGGAACACAAGGAAGGCGTCATTGAAGGCTTTACGGCGAAATACGGGGTTCACAGGCTGGTGTGGTATGAAGTGCATCAGGAAATCGGTGAGGCAATCCTGCGCGAGAAAAGATTGAAAAAATGGAATCGCGACTGGAAGATAAAATTGATCGAGGAGGATAACCCGGATTGGTCGGATTTGTCCTGTGATTGGGATTTGTAGGTGGGAAGTTTGTTTTACAATTACGAGTTCTCTGGAATATGGATCCCCGCCTTCGCGGGGATGACAATGGGAGCGCAAGGGTGACAGTGGGAGCGTGAAGGACAGTGAAGTGCGAGGATTGTCTGTTTTTCAGGGGGTCCCCCCTGTGTCATCCCCGCGCAGGCGGGGATCCATATTGCAGAGAGTTGGCAGTGTGAGCTGTGAGCGGCGCGTATGGCAGCATAAAATAAAAGGCGGATGTGATGGCAGACAATAACAATAATGGCGTGAACGCGGCTTATGCCAGACCCGGCGTTTATGATTTTGTGGATCACGATTTTGACGTGCTGGTGGTGGGCGCGGGCGGAGCCGGTTTGCGGGCAACGCTTGGCGCTTCGGAAGCGGGGTTGCGCACGGGCTGCATTACCAAGGTTTTTCCGACGCGCTCCCATACCGTTGCGGCCCAGGGCGGCGTGGCGGCGTCGCTTGGCAATATGGGGCCGGATGACTGGCGCTGGCACATGTATGATACGGTCAAGGGCTCCGACTGGCTGGGAGATCAGGACTCAATCGAATATCTGTGCCGCGAGGCGCCTGCCGCGGTTTACGAACTGGAACATTATGGCGTACCGTTTTCGCGCAATGACGAGGGCAAGATCTATCAGCGCCCGTTTGGCGGCATGACCACCGAATTTGGCGAGGGGCCGCCCGCCATGCGCACCTGCGCCGCCGCCGACCGTACGGGACACGCCATTTTGCACACGCTTTATGGTCAGTCGCTGCGCCATCAGGCCGAATTCTTTATCGAATATTTTGCCATTGACCTGATCATGGATGACGAGGGCGCCTGTCGCGGCGTTATCGCCCTTTGCCTTGAGGACGGCTCCCTGCATCGCTTCCGCGCCCATCGCACCATTCTGGCCACCGGCGGCTATGGCCGTACCTATTTCTCCTGCACCTCGGCCCATACCTGCACCGGCGATGGTAATGCAATGGTGCTCAGGGCCGGGCTGCCCTTGCAGGATATGGAATTTGTGCAGTTTCATCCCACCGGCATTTATGGCGCGGGGATGCTGATCACCGAAGGGGTGCGCGGCGAGGGCGGCTATCTCACCAATAGCGAGGGCGAGCGTTTCATGGAGCGCTACGCGCCAACTGCAAAGGATCTGGCCTCGCGCGATGTGGTCAGCCGGGCGATGACCATTGAAATCCGTGAAGGGCGCGGCGTCGGTCCGGAAAAAGATCATATCTTTTTGCATCTCGATCATCTCGACCCGGCCATTATCCATGAGCGGCTACCCGGTATTTCCGAGAGTTCACGCATTTTTGCCGGTGTAGACGTGACGCGCGATCCCATTCCGGTGATCCCCACGGCGCATTACAATATGGGCGGGATTCCGACCAATTTCCACGGCGAGGTCATTTCGGCCAAAAACGGTGACCCGGATGCCATTTGTCCCGGTTTGATGGCGGTGGGCGAAGCCGCCTGTGTTTCCGTGCACGGGGCCAATCGGCTGGGCTCCAACTCGCTGATTGACCTTGTGGTGTTTGGCCGGGCCACGGCCGAGCGCTGCATCGCCCAGCTTGAACCACATGGCAAACATGCCGATTTGCCCCGCAATGCCGGGGCACTGGCGCTGGAGCGACTGGACCGTTTGCGTCATGCCGATGGCGGCACGCCTACAGCGAAGTTGCGTCTTGATATGCAAAAGGTCATGCAGAACAATTGCGCCGTGTTCCGTACAGGCGAGGTGCTGGAAGAAGGACAGGCACTGCTGCGCAAGGTCTGGGAGCAGGGCGAGGATATAAAGGTCACGGACCGTTCGCTGATCTGGAACACGGATCTCATTGAAAGCCTTGAATATGAAAATCTCATCCTTCAGGCCGTCACCACCATGACCGGCGCCGCCGGGCGTCTGGAAAGTCGCGGTGCCCATGCCCGCGAGGATTATCCCGAACGGGACGATGAAAACTGGATGAAACATTCCCTGCACTGGATCGACGCGCAAAAGCGCGAGGTGAAAGCCGGTGATCGTCCGGTGCACGCCTATACGATGACAAACGAGGTGGAATATATCAAACCCAAAAAGCGGGTTTACTGATATGCCCGCATTTCTCACCATTTCGCAGACCGCCAGGGGAGGAACAGATGGCTTTTGTTATTACATCCACAGATTTTGCCCATGAGGGTGAGATACCACGCGAATTTACCTGTGAGGGCAAGGATTTTTCACCACAACTGGCGTGGAGCGGCGCTCCGGCCGGTACGAAGAGTTTTGCGCTGATTGTCGATGATCCGGATGCCCCCGACCCCGAGGCACCAAAAATGGTTTATGTGCACTGGGTGCTTTACAACCTGCCTGCCGACAGCACCGGACTGATCGAAAACATATCCCCGGAAGCTCTGCCCGCAGGGACAAAGGAGGGTCTTAATGACTGGAACCGTACCGGCTGGGGCGGTCCCTGTCCGCCCATTGGTCGCCACCGCTATTTCTTCAAGCTTTACGCGCTCGACGTGGTTCTTGACGATCTTGGCGAACCGACAAAGGACCGGCTGCTGGCGGCGATCGAAGGGCATGAACTGGCACAGACGGTTCTCATGGGGACCTATCGGAAACAGGGATGACCGCTCCGGCGTGTGGCAGCCGCAGATTTTGCAAGGCCGTATCGGCACCCGTCGGATTGATGTGATCATCATCGCTGTAGGCGATTTGCCCGGAAACCAGTGGCGAGCAGACTGAATTATTGCAAAACGGGCCGCTGGTGCGAAAAAAACGCACCTTTGAACTGGCAGAAGCAATCTTCTCCATGACTTGCTCTGCAAATTTCTGCCGCTGGCGCATTTTCGCGATGGAAATCGTACAGACCTCCCTGCCAATGCCGCTGACAAGGCTCATCTTGATGCAGCGGGGCGGATCAAAGCCGAATTCGGGCACCTGTCCCAGCAGAATGACGCGTTTGCCACTGTCAACCAGTCGTTGAACGGTGTTGCGCAGGCCGCCAGCAAAATGGCTGCGGCTTCGGGACACGGAGACCGCTGCCCATTTGCTGTCAGTGAGGAAGGCCCGCCCCCCGGCCTCGCCGCCAAAACGACGGGTTTCGGCATAAAAAGACCAGCGCGCGGCGAGGATCACAATAGCGATGTGAGGATTGCGAAGAATGGAATAGAGGGCCTTCCGGTTTTTGCGATAACAGCCCTTGGCGATGGAAAGGGTATGACGCTTGAGATAGACACCGTATATGGGCGGACAACTCGGGGCGGCGAGGGTTTGCAACCGGTATCCGGCGGCACTCGCCTCGCGCGCGAGTGTGTTTTTAAAATGCAGGGCGTGTGAATCGCCCCAGAGAACAATTTTCGGGGATGTTACAGGCAGCGTTTCTCCCCCCTGCCATTTAACTTGCGGGCCGGGGTGTGGTTCAATCCTGTCGAGGGCCGCCAGTGTGGGGGCTGCAAATCGTTCGGGAACGCCGTCTCTGACAAGGACAAACTGACCGGTGATCAGGACAAAGGCCAGCGTAGCAATCGCGGTGCCGACCAGCACAGGAGCAAAGGGCTGCTTTTTGCCGCGGTCGCGAAAGGGCACCTCGACAAACCGGTAAAGCAAAAAGGCGAGGGGCAGGCAGGCTGCAAGCGCCAGAGCACGCGTTGCAAACGAGGGCTGCGGATAAAGCAGATAGCTTATATAGACGATCAACGGCCAGTGAACGAGATAGAGGCTGTAGGAAATCTCGCCGATCCACACCAGCGGGGGGAAGGATAACAGCCGGAATGTCGCGGGACTTGCCGACCCCAGCCCGATCAGTCCTGCCGTCGCCAGAACGGCGAGCAGGGCACCGGGTGCCGGGAGCAGCATATCATTGCTGACGGTGAAAAACGATATGATCAGCAGGATCATTGCGAGCCAGCCGAAAAGACCGGCGAGAACCGTTGAAGAGCATGGCGGTCTGCGAGAAAGCGCGAGTGCGACAATGGCCCCGGCAGCAAATTCCCACAAGCGTGAATACATCATGAAAAAGGCGTTTTCGGGATCTCCGATGGACAGCGCCGTACTGCCCGCAAACATCAGTATGAAAAACAGGACCAGAGCCTTTGTGAGAGAAAGTTTCCCTGTTGAAGAGAACCACAACAGCAAAAAGGGCCAGATCGCATAAAACTGCATTTCAACCGCCAGCGACCAGGTATGCAGCAGGGGTTTGAAAATCCCCGAGAGGTCAAAATAGCCCGCCTCGCCAAAGAAGAAAAAATCGGAAGCAAACAGCGCCGAGAAAATGGATGAGCGACCAAGACGGGCGAGATCTTCGGGAAGGAGGATCAGCCAGCCCGCGGCAAGACTAGCGAGTATAACAACAATACAGGCGGGAAAGATGCGCCAGAAGCGTTTGCCATAAAAAGTCAGCAGGTTGCGGGAGAAGGGCCGGTCGGTATTTTTTTGCAGAATTGTGGTGATCAAAAAGCCGGATATGACAAAAAAGATATCAACACCGAGAAAACCGCCACTGGCACCGCCAAACCGGAAATGAAACAGCAGGACGGCAATAATCGCTACACCGCGCAGTCCCTGGATGTCATTGCGAAAGGCCGGTTTGCGGGGCGAGTCGTTCTGTTTGTTCATCAGTTTGCCGCCCCGACCAGGATTGTCCGAATTGCTGTTACGCCGCGCAGTGTGAAAATCTCCGGTGATACTGTCAAGGCAAACTGTCGCAAAGCGTAAAAAGGTTATCACGGATTTCCCGATCGTCAACCGTTCTGCTTCCCGGCTCAAGACCGGGGAGCAGAGTGGTAACAAGGGTAGTGGAATATAAGCCGGTCTTTTGGTTCCTTGACAATGTAGCGGACGGGCTCCGGATCAATTTCTATTTTTTCATGGCCTTTTTGAACAGTTTGGCAAAGCGGCCATAGCCCTTTGTCTCAAGCTCTTCGGCAGGGATAAAACGCAGGGCGGCCGAGTTGATGCAATAGCGCAGGCCGGTGGGCGCGGGGCCATCGTTAAACACATGACCAAGGTGGCTGTCGGCTTTTTTGCTGCGCACTTCCGTTCGCGTGATAAAGAACTTGCGATCGGTCTTTTCGATTACGGCATCCCTGACAATGGGACGGGTGAAACTCGGCCAGCCGGTTCCGGATTTGAATTTGTCCGTTGACGAGAAAAGCGGTTCACCGCTGATGATATCGACATAGATGCCCGGGCGCTTGTTGTTCCAGTATTCATTTCTGAATGGCGGCTCTGTGCCCTCGTGCCGGGTGACATTATACTGCATAGGTGTCAGTTTTTTTCTCAATTCATCGTCAGAGGGCCTTTTGAAGGCGCCAATGGTCATCAGCCTGTTGTGCCGCGAATCTGTCGCCGCGTTTTTTTTGTGTTTGGGACGGTATCTGGAAAAGTCGATTTCGAGATCCTTGCCCCAGATGCGCCTGACGAAGGGGCCGCGGCCGGATCCGTTCGTATAAAGGTTATAATGGACGGGGTTCTTGCGGGAATAGTCCTGATGATAGTCCTCGGCCTTGTAAAAGGTCGTATAGGGTTCAATCGGAATAACCACCGGTTTCGGGAAACGCCCCGATTTGTCAAGAGCGGCCCTTGAGCGTTCGGCGATCTGTTTTTGCTTTTCATTGTGATAGAAAATGACCGGGCGATACTGACGGCCACGGTCGGAGAACTGGCCACCGAGATCGGTCGGGTCCATATCGCGCCAGAAAATTTGCAGCAGGCCTTCATAGGTAATGACATTGGGGTCATAATAGACCTGCACGGCTTCCACATATTTTGTACGACCGCTGCCGACCATGCGATAGGTCGGATTTTTGATCATGCCTCCGGCATAGCCCGAAATGGCGCTTTTAATACCGGGTTTGCCTTCAAATGCATCTTCAACACACCAGAAACAGCCGCCGGCAAAAGTGGCCACGGCAAGGTTTTGTGTTTTGTCGGCGCTCGCAAGTCGGACCACATCACCACCAACGATTTCGCCCTGCTGATAGGCTATGTCATTGCGGTCGATTTGGGCCGACAGTTTGGGAAACTGCCAGAACAGGATTATGGCAAAACCGGCTGCGATGGCCAGAAGTCCGATGATGTTTTTCATAATTGTCCGGTGCCTCGTCTAATGTCATGTACAAGTTCTGTCAGATGCGAATATGCGCCTGTCTTGCGACGATTTCACCACCACTTTATAACAATTCCATAACATCAGGCACAAATACCGGTAAAATAGCCGTTACTTCCCGGTTGCCGGTAGTGTGAGCGTGAAAACGGTTCCCTGGCCCTCACGGCTCGAAGCCTCTATGCTGCCGTGCAACAGTTCCATGATGCGCCGCGCAATGGCGAGGCCAAGCCCGGCATGGTCCGGATTCATGGAACCGCTCTCGCCCTGAAAAAACGGCTCGAAAATATGTTGCAGTTCGCTGGCCGGTATGCCGTTACCACTGTCGGCAATACGCACTTCGACCTGATTGTTGCGGGCAGCAAGAGAGAGGGAGATTTCACCGTTTTCCGGCGTATGCACCAGGGCGTTGGTGAGGAGATTGTCAAATACCCGTTCGAGCATGGCAATATCTGCCAGCGCCAGAGGCAGCCCGGGAGGGGCCTCGATTGTCATTTTTATGTTTTTTGCAGCCGCCTCGACCGCATATTTTTGCAAAATATCCTGGCCCAGTTCGGCAATCGAACAGGGTTCGATATCGGGGGCGCGTTCACGGGCTTCAAGACCGGCAAGCTCGAACAGTTCCTCGACCATGCGCGACAGGCGTTTACCCTGGCGAACGGCAACATCGACCAGGTCGCGGCGCTGTTGTTCCGACAGATCACCTTTCCGGAGTTGCAGGCGTTCCAGATAGCCCAGAATGGACGCAAGGGGGGTGCGCAGATCGTGGGAAACCTGGGCCACAAGCCGCCGCCGCAGGGCATCCTGTTCGGTCATAATCTCGATTTGCCGGCGAATTTTTGCGGCCATGTGTTCAAAGCCGGTCGCCAGGACGTCGATTTCATCCGCTCCCTTTTTTGGCGGCGCGTCAAAATGAACCGGTGCGGTAAAACCCGATTGTTCAAACGCGGTTATTTTTTCTGACAGAAGATGCAGACGCCGGGTCAGCATGCGAAAAACCATGAGACCGGCCAGCAGACCGACAACCAGTGATATGACCAGCGCTTGGAAGCTGCTTTGTAGCAGAAAGCCGTTGCGGGCCAGTTGTTCGGCTTTGGCATATTGTTCGCCGCGCAGCACCACATAGAGATAGCCTTCGGGTTTGTCTTTCGAGGGCACCGGGGTGACAGAAAAAGCCTTGCGGCGGGTGTGATCGCGCGGATCGTCGCCGAGCAGGGGATAGGGCTTTTCCATTTTCAGGAAAGCGCGGATCGGTTGCAGGGAAACCTTTTTGCGCTTGATTTTGGCCGGATCGGCGGAATAGGACAATATGGTACCATCGAGTGCCAGCAGATAGATTTCGATGGCCGGATTTATGGTCATATAGAGCTGAAAGGTTTTTTTCAGCGCCGCTTCATTGAGACGTCCCTGGCGCACCAGATTGCGATCCGCGACAATGGCGGAGGCCAGATTCTGATTGAGTTGCTGGTCAAGGCGTTGCAAATGCCGGTGCAGTGCCCAGTTGTTGAGCACAATATATAGAAGGCCAATGGCCGAGAGCAGCAGGATCAGCCACAGGGACAGACGCGCATAAAGGGTTTTCAGCATGACAAGGCCGTAAGCTCATAAACAGGATCGAAATGGCAGGAGCAGATTTGTTTTCCCGCAAGGCGCAGGTTCGCAGGAAACCTTCCGGTTTTCAAGAACCTGCAACACAGCGGGGGAGCAAATCCGCCCTGCCATTTCGATCCTGTTTATGAGTTTACGGCCTCGGAGCTTTCCTGTGAACCGCCAAATTTATAGCCAACGCCCCACACCGTTTGTATGAACACCGGTTTGGCGGGGTCTTTTTCGATCTTGGCGCGCAGCCGGTTGATATGGGTGTTGACCGTATGTTCATAGCCGTCGTGATTGTAGCCCCAGACCTGATCCAGCAATTGCGCCCGGCTGTAGACACGATCCGGATGACGGGCAAAATGATGGAGCAGATCGAATTCGCGGGCTGTCAGCTCGACGGGCCGGTTATCGATCCGCACGATGTGGCGGTCCGGATCGATATAAAGGTTGCCCTTTTCGATAATATGCGATGCCGGGGATGTGTCCGGGGGCTTTGAAAGGGCTTCGACACGGCGAAACAGCGCCTTGATGCGGGCTTGCAGTTCAGGGATGCCAAAGGGTTTGGCAAGATAGTCATCGGCCCCGGTTTCCAGCCCGAGGACGCGATCCGGTTCCGACGTTCTGGCGGTCAGCATGAGGATGGGCACATATTGTTTGTCGCGCCGGATGGCCTGACAGACTTCCAGCCCGCCAAGGCCTGGCAACATCAGATCGAGCACAACAAGGTCGAACGGTTTTGTGTCGGTTGACCTGCGCCAGTATTCGAGCCCTGTTTCGCCGTCACTTGCGATCTCGCAATGGCAGTCGATATCGCGCAGGTTCATGTCTACGAGCGCGGCAATATCGGGATCGTCTTCGATAATCAGTACCTTGTGTGCCATTGCGGTTCCCTGCCTGCCTTGTGTCTGTCTTGAGGACAAGTGTCCGGCAAAGTTTATCATACCGAAATGGAAAAGATCGAATATTGTTATTTTAACTGGTGATATGGTGAGAAGTGCGGGTTTGGGGAGAGTGGTCTTTATTCGTCGACGGTCCTGCACTATATTGTGCCATGATCGAATTTCACCTTGCAGAAACAGAAATGAAAAAAACGGATTTGTCAGCATACGATGCGCCTTTTCCGCCCTTTGAGCGGCTGCCCGGTTCCGTTCAGAAGGGGCTGATACTGGTGTGTGATCATGCCAGCAATCATCTGCCGCCCGGATATGATTTTCTCGGATTGCCGGAATGTGAATTTGAACGTCATATCGCCTGGGATATCGGGGCGGCGGCGGTGACCCGTCTGTTAGGCCGCCAGCTTGGTGTTCCCGCCATTTTGTCGAATTTTTCCCGTCTGCTTGTTGATCCCAACCGGGCCACCGATGATCCGACGCTGATCATGCAATTGTCGGACGGGGCGATCATTCCCGGCAATGCCGGTATATCGGAAGAGGAGCGTGCAAGACGCATCAACCGTTACTATGAGCCCTATCATCAGGCCATTGAAGATCTGCTTGATGAATGTATCGCGGCCGATCATCCACCGGCGATTGTTTCAATACACAGTTTTACGCAGGAATGGCACGGCTGTTTGCGCCCCTGGGAAGCGGCCATATTGTGGGATCGGGACGACAGGCTGGTGAAACCGCTGCTGAACTGTTTGCGCAAGGAAACCGATTTCAATATCGGCGATAACGAGCCTTATTCCGGTCGCTTGCAGGGGGACTGCATGTATCGTCACGGCACCAGCCGCGGCCTTGCACATGCGCTGGTGGAAATTCGTCAGGACCAGATCCGCGATGAGGAAGGGCAGCGGCAATGGGCCGGACGGCTGGCGGATATTCTCGGGCGTATCATGGACGACCCGGAAATTGCGGCGGAACTGGCCGTCATCAGAAAATAACCGAACATGGTGGATAACCCGGCCAGCCGCCTTGTATTTCCCCCGTTCACTCTTATTCTCCCTGGTATAAAATCGGCGGTTCTGCGGTTTTGCATATCTGCCGCGTTTATTCCGGAGAGGAGTGAAACATGAATGAATCTGTTGCCGGTGGCACTACAGCCGACCAGTTGCGCTCGATTATCGAACGCATCGAAAATCTGGAAGAGGAAAAAGCCAATCTGAGCGCCGATATCAGGGAAATCTATGCCGAGGCCAAGGGCAACGGTTTTGATGTCAAGGCGCTGCGCACCATCATACGCCTGCGCAAGAAAGACGACCACGAGCGCATGGAAGAGGAAGCGGTTCTCGCCACCTATATGCACGCGCTTGGCATGGCCGACCCTTCCGAATAGGGGAACAGAAACCGGGCAAAATTACAAAGATCAGACTTTGTGTGGTTTGGTATGACATAACTTTGGATATACGCTGACTTTCTCCCTGGTGCGGTTCTTGCTTTGCATATGGCAACCGGATCAGGGAGTATCAAAATGGCCCGTGCAAAGCCGCTACCGTCAAAAACACCTTTTTTTTCAGAACCCGACATTGTGAGAATGGCTGAAGTGATCAAGCAGCAGCATGGCTCATATGCAGCCATGATTGCCGATTTTTTTGCTCATGAACAGGCCCTGCTGGGGGATGAAGTGCGGGCCGAGGCCTGGGTGCGGGTGGTAACGCGCCTGCAACATGAAGGTTACGAGCGCCCCTCGGTCTGTTAGGTCATAAACCTGAAAAAGACCGGAGCAAAAGCTGAAGCGGGTCAGGAGGAGGCGCCGCGCCTGGAGCCAAGTACAAGGGTCCAGAAGGTCTTGTATTCCGTGTCGGGATCGACAACAAGCGCCATTCCCATTTCGCGGGCATCCTTTAGCAGCAGGTTTTCATTGTGCCCGGGGCTTTTCTGCCAGCCCTTGAAAACCTCGGCAAGGGAAACCTGGCCGGTGCCGACATTTTCGGCGGCAAGGTGAACGGGGTAGCCGGTACGTTGTACCCGTACCAGCGGGTCCGACCCGTCCGAACCATAATGGGAAATGCGGTCATGACTGGCAAGATCTTTGGCATGCATACGGGCGGCCTGTGCCAGTTTCGGATTCAGTTTTAAGGGCTTGAGACCCTTGCTGGCACGATAGCTGTTAATCATTTCAAGCGCTGTACGGGGATTGAGCCTCGTTCGGCTGTAGTCACGCCCCTTGAAGGCATTTTTCGGTGCCTTGCTCCAGGAACCAAATGGCGCGCGGTCGGTCAGTCTTGCCGTGCGCTGTCTTTTCGCACCTTCGGCTGTGTAGCGCCGCGGCCGGTTCTTGCCCCCCCAGGATAACACACCTTCGTTTGGTGCATATGAAAGGGAACTGTCCGCGGGCCCGAGGCCTCCGCAACCGCCCAGCACGGCAGGCACACCGACGACCAGCAAGAAAGAAAGAAGTACACGCAACATTTAAATCTCCTGCCAGGGATTTTACACTTACTTTACCCCGAAAATCAAGTTACCTGGATGGAGCCCGATTTGCAAGGCAAGGCTGACAGGACCCCCGATACCCGGCGGGCAGGCATTTTATCCTTTTCCCGTCGGGCAAAATACAGTCCCTGGAGATGATTTTTATAAAGATGAATCAGAGCAGGAACTGTTGTCCCCATATTGACCTGCTAAAGGTGACATCAATTTGACGATCACCCTCAAAAGTTCAAACAGACCCGTTGATCCGGCCGCATTGACAGACCGGAAAGCTGTTACTTGTGTCAAGGGTGCTGTCTACAGGGCACCCTGTCTTTGCAACCCGGTCTGATCTTGCAAATGCACAAGATTGGGACGGGGCAGATCGATAAGGCCGTCGCGGCGGAATTTGGAAAAGGCCCGGCTGACCGTCTCGATGGTCAGGCCGAGATAGTCGGCAATATCGGCCCTTGCCATCGGCAGTCGAATGATGAAGCCCGACTCGATTTCGCTCCTGTCGGGGTTTTGCCGTTCGGCAATATCAAGCAGAAAAGTCGAGACCCGCTCCGTCGCCGGCATGCGACCGAGCAGCAAATTCTGTTTTTGAACCTGCTGCAATTCCAGCGCCAGCTTGTTGGTTACCGACTTCATCAGTATCGGGTCTTTGGCCAGAAGTTTGTCAAAGCTTTTCTTCGGCAGTTGCAGAACCGTGCAGTCTCCCAGTGCCTCAACGGTATAGGTGTGGGCTTCAAATCCGGTCGCGGCAATGATTTCGCCAACGGTGATGAAGCGGACAATCTGGCTGCGCCCGTTGGGGAGCAGTTTGTAGGCTTTCATTGTGCCGTCGGTGAGGAAATAGGCATATTCGATCGTATCGTCTTCCCAGAACAATGTTTCTCCGGCGTGAATCTTTTTGCTGCTGGCCATGTCACGCATTTGCGCGCAGCTTGCTGTGCTGGCCATCAGACCATCAACGCCGAACTGGCGAACCTCTGTCAGTTGGGGGCCTGACTTCGACGGACGGTGAGCCGGTCGATGCGTCGCATTGATTGAAGTGATAATTTCCATAACTGCCTGTCCCTTCCTCATGACCCGGAGGGTGCGAAGTGCACGAGCCGGACCGGTGTTTAACCTCTTTCCCCGCCTCTTCATTACATACTTGCATGCGGCGTCGATATATTGGGAGAAATACGTAGAATGGCGGGTAATCGTGTCGCAGGGGCGGGATAAAATAGTGAAAATCTGCAATAGCAGGCTATAAATTGCACGATTGTGCGGGATAATGGCCGGTTTTTTCGAAGATTGCCGCAAGGAAGGTCCTGTCGGGCACAGCGCGTTTGCGGATGAACAGGAAAGGGAAACAGGATGAGTGATTTCAGATCATTCGAAGTGCCGGTTTTTGGTATCACCGGATGGAAAAATTCCGGCAAAACCCTGCTCACCACCCGTCTGATCTCGCATTTTTCGCGGGCGGGCAAGCGGGTTGGCGCGATCAAGCATGCCCACCATTCTTTCGAGATTGATCATGAGGGCCGCGACAGCTTTCGCATGCGTGAGTCCGGCGCCCGTCAGGTGGCGATCATTTCAAAATATCGCTGGGCGATGGTGAGCGAATTGCAACCCGAACCCGAGCCGGATTTCGATGATGTTCTCGGGCAGTTCAGAGGCTTCGATCTGGTTCTGGTGGAGGGCTACAAACAACTGGCCTTTCCCAAAATCGAGGTCCGCAGTTCTTTTCAGCAAACCCGGCAAAGGCTGGCCGATGACCGGGAGGATATTGTTGCGATTGCCACGGATGAAAAAAACCCCGGTTCGTCGCTCCCGGTCTTTCGGCCCGACGATATTGCGTCGATTGCCGGTTTTATCGGACAAACACTGGGCCTTTGACGTCCCTTTCAAGCCGGTTTGCGCCGATAATGGGCTGGAAAAGACCAATAAAATCAGTGAGGAGTTTTGAATCGGACTCTGAGGCATATCGACGGCTAAACCGATCCGTTTTAAGGAATTTGTCAATTTACTCTTGGAAGCTTTGCCGCTTCATGTAAAACTTCTTCTGACCAGCAGGAATATCAGCGTTGTTTCCCGGGTGAAGGACCTGTTTTTCTGTTGTAATTTCATGCAGGCGACTTCAGGGAAGAGAGAGTTTTACGCGTTATGAAAATGTTTGCCAGTTCAAAAGCCCGCGGGCGAGGAATTCTTCTGTTTACCCTGTTCTTTCTGTCTCTGGCGGCCCCTGTGGCGCAGGCGGCAGAAAATGATCATGGCAATCCGGGGCAATTTATTGAAAATATCCGCAAGGGATTGTCCGGCCTTGGCAAATATTTCTGGTCCCCCTTCGGTGAAACCGAAAAAAAGACCACAACTGCGCCGCAGGCCGTACCGCATCCGGAGGGCAAAAAAGCAGCCCGAGAGACGAAGGACGGTTCCGCTTCGCATGAAAAACAGGTGAAGGCCGCACCGGTGGCACCCGTTGTGACAAAACCCGGGAGCGATGCCAGGGCTTCGCAAGCGGCAAAAAAAATGCCAGCGGTAAAGGGCGTAAAGCCAGCCACCAAAGTTGTTACTTCAACACCGGCTCCGGTCAAATCGAAGAATCATCGGGCGGAAGGGATGGCCAAAAGCGAGAAATCTGCTGACGAGGCCGCGCAAGGAAAGCGGATTGTTACAGCCCCCGCGGCAAGACAACCGGACAGCCCTGTTGCTGTGGGCAGGATTAACGCAGCGCAAGAAAAAGAGCGATTGAGGTTGCCGAAGAAAGACGGGAATGAAAAGCATTCGAAAAACAGAGTGGCCGCAGGCCATGTCCGGTCCGGCGCGACAGGTTTGAAGCCCGGAAAATCCGCAGAGAGCAAAAAAACGGTTGAACAAAAACCCTCGATCCGGTCGAAATCGCTCCCCTTGCACAAACCGGTTGCCAAACAGCCTGTGATGAAGAAGCAGGCTGTTGTTTCCGGGAAGCCCGCGCTTTCAGGGAAGCAACATGTGGACAGGACCGGTGCGATTGCCGTGAAGAAGGCGCGCAGGGAAACCGTGAAGAAAAAGACGGTCAGCGGTCGGGTGGCGGCGGCTGTTGGTACGGAACGCGTGAAAAAAAACCGGAAACAAACGGCTTCCGATCACAAGGGGACCTATTTCTGGGTTCCCGACAGGGACTCACCTCTTGCCAGGGCATTTGGTCAAACCGGTTTAACGGCAGCACAAATGACGGCGCGAGGGGAAACCGGGCGCACGGACGGCCGCTGGGTTTATGCGCCATACAGGCGCGGCGTTGCCCCCGGAATTTACGGGCTTGGCGATATGATACGCAATTCCGAAAATGCTGATGGCTGGGTCGGTCGCGGTCGCAACTGGGTCTATGTTTTTGATAAATCGAGGACCTACAGTTCCACCCTCAAGGGCATGACCGACCGCAAGGTCCAAAAGAAAAAGACTGCTTCGGGAGAGATCAAAAAGAAAAAGGCCGCAGCGGCCAAATCCACAACAGAAACTGACGGGGAGAAACAGTCTGTTGTCAGGGAGCAGGGGCAGGGGACAAATGCAAAGGTCACCGCAAAAGCTGGCGCAAAGACCGGAAAAACGACGCCGGATGCGCGTGTGCGAAAGGTCATGAAACCGGTCGGAAAAACGCCAGACCGGAAAAAGGCTGCGGCCCGTGCGGCAAAAGGGTCGGTGCAACGTCCGGCTGGCAATACGGTGCATCCGAAATCCCGTGCGGTCGGCAAGGTGAAAACAGTGAAAAACGGCGCCTGGTCGAAAATCAATGGTCGCTGGGTCTATGTTCCGCGCGCGGCGGCGAAAGACAGGGCCGGAACGTCAGGCGCGGGGACGCGCGTCCGTCAGGCCGGCAAGGCGCCGGCTACCGGTGGCTGGGTGCAGTGTAACGGGCGCTGGGTTTATGTGACACCGAAAAAATCACCCGCCCGCAAAACGCGGCAAATGGCAAAGGCCACGGATACCGGTACAAAGGCAGTAAAGGCAGCAAAGACGACAAAAAGGACAGACCGGCAACCGGCTGGCGACGCGGCCACGTCAGGCGTATCGGCAACCGCAGGCGTCACCGTTGCCCGCAAGAAAACGGCTGCGACATCTGTAGCGGGGAAATCCGGGGCAGGAAAGAAACAGGACAGGCAAAAAAGCGGCCCTGGAGCGGGGCCAACGGTCAGGGAAAAATCGGGGCTTGCCGAAGGTCCCGCCCCCGCCCGTTCTGCAATTGGCAGTCATGCGGAAAGCAAGGGTCGTGGCAGGCGACAGATGGTCTGGGTACGTGAACAGAACCGCTGGGTCTATACCACGGTTCGCCCCGGCGGCGAGAAGTTGAAGGCGGCCCCGAACACAGGCACAAACCGTTCCGTCGGCCGGAATCGTGGCGTAACTGCCAGCGTTGGCCGGACAGCCGGGTTGCAAACGCGCCGCAAGGAAGCAGGCGGAAGCCGAACCGGAGCGAGCGGGCGTCAATTCTATTTCTTCGTGCCAGGGCGCATTCCCGGCTCGGGCGACTGGTATGTCGCGCCGGTTGAACTGTTGAAAAAGGCCACGAAACTGCGAAATCCGGCGAGCAATGGCCGGTAAATCCGATCAGGTTTGTCGATGTTCACCGGGCGGGTATTCGTCCGGGACATGACGGGCTCCGCTCCCCGTCAGGAAGGCGAGACCGGTTCGAGATCATCCATGTGGCTGTCGGCGAGAACGCCCGAGATCCTGTTGATATGATTTTCAAGATGCCTGATTTCGCGCGGGCATTCTCCGCCATAGGCCCAGTTCAGCAGTTCGATCGTGTGGATGACCGGTTTGTCGCTGTGAGGGGCGAGGTGGTTGATACAACCAATATTGCCGGTGGCGATGATATCGGGTTCGGTTCGGGCGATATTGTCGAGTTTGCGGGTGCGCAATGCCGTTGAAATAACCGGTTGCAGAAGATTGTAGGTTCCGGCGGACCCGCAACACAGATGCCCTTCGGGGATTTCCAGAACCGTATAACCGGCATTTGCCAAAAGTGTGCGAGGCTGCTCTGTTACCTTTTGGCCATGTTCCAGCACACAGTCGGCATGATAGGCCACCTTGATATCACTCCATTGTCGCGGTGCCGTAAGAGGGATGTCGTGGAGGATTTCCGTGACATCAAGACTGAGGGCCGCGATGTCTCCGGCCCGTTGCGCATATCCCTCGTCATTGCGCAACAGATGGGCATAGTCCTTTAGCATTGAGCCGCATCCCGAAGCCGCCGTCAAAATGCCGTCAAGGGGTTGTTCGTCATGCAGTCTTGTGAGAACATCAATATTGCGCCGCGCCGCGCGAATGGCCTTGTCCTCATCACCAAGCTGATGCTCGATGGCGCCGCAACAGCCCACACCCGCCGGAACAATAACCTCGACGCCCATGCGTGACAGCAGGGCGATCATGGCTTCATTGATGGAAGGACGCAACACATCATTTGTGCAGCCCGGCAACAGGGCGACCCTTCTGCTTCTCTTGCCTTTGGCCGGTGTATGCATTTTATAGCGCGCTGCACGTGACGATCTTGCCGGCAGGGCATCAAGCAGGGCAGAAATGGTGGTCAGGCCGAGATGTTTAAAGCTTGTGGCAAAGGGACGTGCCAGTCGTCCCAGCCGCATGGCGGTTTTCAGGCGACCGGGATGGGGCAGAACAGCGGCCAGCACGGAACGGGCCAGTTTTGCGAACAGGGGACGCCGGGCATTTTTGTTGATCCGGGCACGAGCCATGTCAATGAGGTGAACATAGTCGACCCCTGACGGACAGGTTGTCATGCAGGACAGGCAGGTGAGGCAATTATCGAGGAAGCCAACCGTTGTTGCTGATGGCCTTTCGCCCTTTTCCAGCATGCGGTTGATCTGGTAGATGCGCCCGCGTGGCGAGGCACGCTCATCCCCGAGAATGACATAGCTGGAACAGGTTGCTGTACACAATCCGCAATGGACACATTTTTTCAGTATGGCCTGGGAGCTGGCAATCAGCGGGTCTTCCAGTTGCTCCTTTGAATAACGCGTTTTCATCAACGGCGACTTTCCTGCGGTTTGATCTGTCGGTGACCGGCCTGTTCCGGTGTCGATCGTCCTTTGGGGTTACATTCCGGCATACATGCGTTCCGGGTTGAGAATGTGGTGCGGGTCAAAACTGTTTTTGATTCCTCTTGTCAGCTTGCCAAGGGCACCGGGGACGGGCTGGAAGACCTCGGTTTTGCGACGGACATCCGAGCTGGCGCGAATAAGGGTGGCAT
>JALXEI010000340.1 GCA_027069645.1 Hyphomicrobiales bacterium | reverse complement strand
GCACCGGGCAGGCGGACAGGGAAGAGCGGGCCTTTCTCGATGGCCTGACGGACAAGGGGTTTGAACCGGCCACAAGAGCCTATGGCACATTGCTGGGACACTCGTTTGAAGCGCAGATGCCGGCCGGACTGGCTCTGGCGGCGCTGGCTTTGTCGAAGGGAGAATATCCGGCTCCGTTTGACAAATCGGGTTTTGAGGCGGACATCGACAGTTCGCCCGATCAGATTCTGGTGACCAGTGTCGGGCACTGGCGCGGCGAAGGGCTTGCGCTGGTAAATGGTGTAGAGAGCAAAGAGGCGAAGTAAATGAGCAAATTCACAGATCACAAGGGGCGCCCCGTTGTTGTCGTGACCGGCATGGGCGTTGTTACTTCGCTGGGGCAGGGGCAGCAGGATAACTGGCGCGATCTGACCGCCGGAAAATCGGGCATTAAACATATCAGCCGCTTTTCCACGGAGGGGCTGCGCACCACGATTGCAGGCTGTGTCGATTTCCTTGATGTCGATCCCTATTCGGCCCCGAGCCTGTCCATTGCAATGGCGGAAAGCGCTGCGGATGAGGCTATAGCGCAGGCCGATATTGGCAAAAAGGGCGATTTTCCCGGCCCGCTGTTTCTCGCTACGCCACCAACCGAGCTGGAATGGCCACAACGCCGGGAAATCTATGCGGAAGAAAGTGATTCAAACCTTGCCGGTTATGACCGTTTGCTGGCGGCGTGTCGGCACCACAGGCATGACGAGATGGCGCGCCTGTTTCAATTCGCCAGCGTTGGCGAGCATCTGGCCGACAAATATGGCACCAGAGGTCTGCCCGTTTCCCTGTCAACAGCCTGTGCTTCGGGCGGCACCGCTATTCAACTGGGCGTTGAGGCCATTCGGCGCGGCGAAACGGATACGGCGCTTTGTGTCGGCACGGATGGCACGGTCAATCTGGAAGCGCTGGTGCGCTTTTCGCTCCTCTCGGCGCTTTCCACCCGCAACAATCCGCCTGAAGGGGCGATGGCGTCCTTTTCAAAGGACCGCGACGGCTTTGTCATGGCTGAAGGGGCGGGCTGTCTGGTGCTGGAAAGTCTTGAAAGCGCCAAAGCGCGCGGGGCGAAAATTCTGGGCACTGTGGCCGGATGCGGCGAACATGCCGATGATTTCCATCGTACGCGGACCAGCAAGGACGGCATGCCGATGATCAAAACCATTCAAAAGGCGCTGGCCGATGCCGGGCTTGAGCCGGGCGATATTGATTATGTCAATGCCCACGGCACCTCGACGCCGGAAAATGACAAGATGGAATATTATTCGCTGAAACAGGCTTTTGGCGAGATCATGGAAACCACCCCGATCAGTTCCAACAAATCCATGATCGGCCACACACTGTCAGCCGCCGGAGCGGTCGAAGCGGTGTTCTCGCTGCTCACCATGCAAAACGGCGTCATTCCGCCAACCATCAATTATAACACGCCGGACCCCGACATGGGCAAGATCGACCCCGTGCCCAACAAGGCGCGTGAAGCCGATGTCAGCGCTGTCCTCTCCAACAGCTTTGGTTTTGGCGGGCAGAATGTCAGCGTCATCTATGGTCGCGAGCCGCGATAGATGCGAACCGTGTTCGCCACCGTCAGAACAGGCTGTGAAGGCTATTATAATAATCGGACGGTGCGTTTTGTTTCGCTTGTTCGGTTGCTTGAAACATTGAATTTACAGAAATTTTCATGTCAGGTGCACGGGGACCGGAAGCAAGGGGCAATTTGTGACCCTGGAATTTGGGCCTGTGCTTCTTGTATTTGCGCAACATCAAGGGTTTTGGCCGGAATCCCGGGCAGGTTACCGTCATTGACGATTCCAATCGCGAGGAACTGGCGATCGAGGTTGATTTTTCGTTGTCAGCCGAGCGTGTTGCGCGAGCTCTGTTCTGGCACATGAAAGGCGATGTCTCGCCCGATTGCCTCAACGGTTTCATCGGTAAATATGCTCATGGTCCTCCCTTTTGCCTTTGGGCTTCATTGCTGTTGTTGCGGTTGCATGATCATGCGGACGGGTTTGCAAAACCTGCTCTTCAGGGAAGACTTGCCCTCAGGGTTTTTCAAGAGTGACAGCCCGGAGGAATGGGTGTACTATTTGTTCACTGCGGTGTGTAGCTTTTTGTGTTGGTGTTTGGCTTTGGTTTTACCGGAAACTTGTCACGCTTTCACAGCCTGATATATGCCTGCGACCCAATCACCCGGCGGAATGAACTATTGGGATTTGGAGGCTCCCCTGACAGGTTTTGAGGGAGGTGTCATGAGATATGCAATTAAAAAACAGTTACTTACTGTTGTGGCACTGGCAACATCCTGTGCGGGCCTGCTTCCGGTTGTCTTTCCGCAAGTTGCAATTGCCGGAAAACTGGTAAGAGAGTGTAATCAAAAAGTCTCTCCCGGCCATTGGACCGGAAAACAACGGGCGGTTGCACGTATTGAGTGTTATGCCAAACAAAGGCAGGAAATAATCCGGAAAAAAAACGACTTGAAACGACTGAAAAAAGCCATTGACCGGATACGTGGAAAAAAGCTTCCGGGCACATCGGAAAAATACAAATGTATTGTAGGTGTTGGAGAGAATATCAAGCATCAGCTCGGTATGAAAGTTAGGGGAACTATATACAAAGTCCGTTTTGAGGTGAGGGGTGGTGTGTGTTCCAGATACTGGAATGATGCAAGAAGCTCTTTGAAAGAATATTTAAGGCTATATTGCCATGTCGGCCTTCCTTCTACAGATATAGATGTCAGGAAGTTTAAAAATCTGTCGGGCCAATATCATAAAAATTATTTATCCTGTTTCGACAGAAGTATACCGAAATCTATACAAGATGAGTACCCGATAACAGATCGAAAAACTTTCAAAGAGTATTATATTAAAATGAGATCGCAATGGAAAGATGATATGTTGGGTCGTGAATACATGAACCTGTCAAGAGCATGCAAACGAACTCTTGAGGGTATGAAGTCGGAATACCCCGAATATGTGAGAGAGAACCAGACGATCTGCCAATAGAGGAGATAGTTCGATGTTTGCAGTAAGGGTTTTTCTGGTTTTTGTTGTATCATTACTTTCCATGACTTCTCTTGCCTGTTCCAAAGCAATAAAGTGCCCCCCTGGTCAGGTTGCAGAGACAGTATCTCGGGGAATATTTGGTTCCGCCCTGGGGAGCGGTCCCTTCGAAGTGTGTGACC
>JALXEI010000339.1 GCA_027069645.1 Hyphomicrobiales bacterium | reverse complement strand
GAGTAGAGGCCCCCTATGGAACTTGCACATGATTCAATCCTCTATCTGGATGGCGTCACCGTCAGCTTTGACGGCTTTCGCGCCCTGAACGAGCTGTCCTTTATCGTCCAGCCTGGCGAAATGCGCGCCATTATCGGCCCGAACGGGGCGGGTAAAACAACCATGATGGACGTCATAACCGGCAAAACGAGGCCGGATCTCGGAACCATTCTTTACAATGGCGAAGTGGATCTGACCCGCCTCGACGAAGCCGATATTGCCCGGCTTGGCATCGGTCGCAAGTTTCAAAAGCCCACCGTGTTTGAAAGCCAGAGCGTGTTTGACAATCTGGAACTGGCGCTCAAGGATGATCGCCGGGTTTTTCCGGTGCTGTTCGGTTCACTTGATACAAGGCAGAAGGCACGCATTGAGGAATTACTGGAAACCATTCGCCTGACAGAACAGCGCGATGAACTGGCCGCCAATCTCTCGCACGGCCAGAAACAATGGCTGGAAATCGGCATGCTGCTGGCCCAGGAACCGCAATTGCTGCTGGTGGATGAGCCTGCCGCCGGTATGACCGATGCCGAAACCGCCGAAACCGCCACCCTGCTGAAGGAAATAGCCAAAACACGCGCCGTCGTCGTTGTCGAACATGACATGGTATTCGTGCGCGACCTCGGGGTCAAGGTTTCGGTTCTGCATGAAGGCTCGATTCTGGCCGAGGGCAACATGGATGAAGTCAGCAATGACGAACGGGTCATTGAAGTCTATCTGGGGAGATAATCAGACATGGCGCTGTCAGCTCAAAATATCGATCTTTTTTACGGAGCCTCGCAGGCGCTGAAAAATGTCTCCATTTCCGCCGAAATCGGCAAAGTGACATGTCTGCTCGGGCGCAACGGCGTCGGCAAGACCAGCCTGTTGCGCGCTATTGTCGGTCAGCAGCCCATTCGCGCGGGCGAAGTCATCTGGCTGGGCGAAAACATCAACGCCCTTTCCACCCCCGATCGGGCCCGCGCCGGGATTGCCTATGTCCCCCAGGGGCGCGAGATATTCCCCTTGCTCAATGTCAGGGAAAATCTCGAAACCGCCTTTGCTGCCGCCCCCAAAGGGGAGCGCTTTGTCGCCGACGAGATTTTCGAACTGTTCCCGGTCCTCAAACAAATGCTCGGGCGGCGTGGTGGCGATCTTTCCGGCGGCCAGCAACAACAGCTTGCCATCGCCCGCGCCCTCACCATGCGCCCGAAACTGCTGGTTCTTGACGAACCCACCGAAGGCATTCAGCCCTCTATCATCAAGGACATCGAACGCATCATCGCTCTTTTGCGCGACCGTGGTGACATGGCCATTTTGCTGGTGGAGCAATATTATGAATTTGCCCGCGACCTCGCGGACGATTTTTCTGTCCTTGACCGTGGCGAGGTGGTACTTTCCGGCAGGATCGGCGATGTCCCCGAAGCCGATATCATGCAACATCTGACCGTTTGACCAGGGAGGAATGAATGAACTGTTCCGCAATCAGAAAAATCGCCCTTGCGGCCTGCACGAGCGTCCTTGCCGGACCGGCCCTGGCCCATCCGGGCCTTCATGACAACCTGTCCCCGGCACAGGTCCCCGGTCATCTGGTCGAAAGCCCCTGGCATATGGCGCCTGTCGGTCTTGCCCTGCTCGCCGCCTTTCATATTGCCCTTTTCCTGCCCTCGCTGAAACGTCTTGCCGCACGTTTGAAAAAATAACATTTTGAAGGTCATTCCCCAGTGCTGAGTCCGGTGAATGAAATAACAGCAGACCACAAAGCTCCCGCGCCCCCCTCACTGTCGCGGGCGCAGGGAAAATTGCGCATATCCTTCAAGCGCCGGGGGCCACAGACCGTCCTTGACGATTTTTATCAGCAGGGCTGTATGAAGGCGCGCCGTCCACGCACAGCACCACACGACATCTGCGAAATCGTAACCATCAACACGGCGGGCGGCCTGACGGATGGCGACCACCTGGCGCAAAACTTTATCTGGGATACGGACACAACGGCACGCATCACCTCGCAGGCCGCCGAACGGATCTATCGCTCCCGCCAGCAGGATGCGCATATCGAAACACGGCTGATAATCGGCAAGGGGGCCAGCGCACAATATCTGCCGCAGGAATGTATTTTGTTCAATGGCGGACGGCTGCGCCGCGCCAATCATGTCGAAATGGCAAAAGGAGCAAGGCTTGTAGCCACCGAAAGCCTTGTTTTCGGTCGCACGGCCATGAGAGAGGAAGTCACTGCCGGAAAACTGCTCGAAAGCTGGCGCATCCGCTATGACGGGGAACTGATTTTTGCCGACGGCTTTCATCTCGAAGGCCCTGTCAGGAAACATCTGAACCGCACCGCCGTTGCCAATGGTGCCGGGGCAATGGCCACCCTGCTTTGTGCCGGAGAGGACGTTGATCAATTTGAAGAACCGTTCAAACAGGCCGCCAGCGCCCTTTGCAACGCACAAAGGCAGGTCGGATGCAGTTTGCTCAACAAAGTGCTGCTGGTTCGCATCCTCGCAGATAACGGCGCCCTGATGCGCACCGCCCTTTCCGACCTTGCAAAAGAGATGTTGAACCGGACCAGTCAAACCGAAAAAGCCGACCTTCCCAAAGTCTGGCTATGTTGAAAACCGTAACCGAGGAGCCGAACCCGTGCATCTGACCCCGCGCGAAAAAGACAAGCTGCTGATCTCCGTTGCCGCGATGGTGGCGCGCCGTCGCCTCGAACGGGGTGTCAAGCTCAATCACCCGGAAGCCGTGGCCCTGATCACCGACTTTGTGGTCGAGGGGGCCCGCGATGGCAAATCCGTTGCCGACCTGATGGCCGAGGGAGCCAAAGTGCTCACCCGCGATCAGGTCATGGAGGGCATTGCCGAAATGATCCATGACGTGCAGGTGGAGGCTACCTTCCCCGATGGCACCAAGCTGGTCACGGTCCACGACCCGATCAGATAGGAGATGATCATGCTGGAACTGCGCCCCAATTGTGAATGTTGTGACAGAGACCTGCCGCCGGAAAGCACTGAAGCGATGATTTGCAGCTTTGAATGTACATTTTGCACAGATTGCGTTGGCACTGTCCTGCACGGCGTGTGCCCCAATTGCGGTGGAAATTTTGTTCCCCGCCCAATCAGACCAACAGATAAACTGGCAAAATATCCCGCTTCAAGCCAGCGCGTAATTTCCAGTTTGGCAAAATGTGTGGACGCACGAAAGTAA
>JALXEI010000338.1 GCA_027069645.1 Hyphomicrobiales bacterium | reverse complement strand
GGGCAGCCTTCTGATGACCTTCTTTGACAAACGGGGCAGACAGAACCCGACATTTCTCAAACGCTTTGCCAAAATGTTCAAAAAAGACGACAAGGTCATCCTGATCTGCCGTACGGGAAACCGTTCGGGGGTGTTGTCGCAGGGACTGGCCGAACAGCTGGGTTACAAGGGGATCATCAATGTCAAGCATGGCATTACGCGCTGGATGAAAGAGGGTAACCCGGTCGAAAAGGCCGAAATGCCCAAAGACTGCTGGCTGTGTGCCAAATAGTATGATCAAACAGCGCAGATCGTAATCGGGGGAGCTTTCGGGCTCCCCTTTTTTATGCCGGAAACGGGGAGCCCCGGGAGGCTGTGCAAAATGGCCCGGAAAGAAAAGTCCAATTGCCTCATGCATTTATAAATATTGGCGATTTGTTTTCAGATGTGCAATATTCCATATATCAAATATTCTGAATACAAGCTGAAAATTGCGGATGGACCCTGCCATGCATAGATTGTTTTCTCTGGCTCTGATGGTATCAGTTATTGCGATCACATCACTTGCAAGCCCGTTTGCGGCTGTTTCTCTCGAACAGATGAAAAAGCAGGCGGGGCCGGAACCTCTGCTGAAGAACATTCGCCAGATGACCATTGTCGGCAAACGGGCCGGGGAGGGCTATTTTTCGCCCAATGGCCGGTTGATGATTTTCCAGTCCGAGCGCCAGCCCGACAATCCTTTTTACCAGATGTATCTGATGAATCGCGACACAGGCGATGTGCATCGCATATCCCCCGGCTATGGCAAGACCACCTGCGGCTGGATACATCCGCTCAAGCAAAAGGCGCTTTTTGCCTCGACACAGGATGACCCGCGGGCAAAAGAAAAACAGCAGGCCGAACTGAAATTTCGCGTCAGTGGCAAGAAGAAGCGCTATAGCTGGGATTATGACGAGGCCTATGAAATCCAGGAAGTGGATTTTAATACAGGTCAGTATAAAAATCTGACTCATACCCGCGGTTATGATGCCGAGGGGGCCTATTCTCCTGACGGGCGCCAGATCGTCTTTGCCTCCAATCGCTCTGCTTACGATCACAGGCTTAGCCCCGAAGAACAAAAGCTGTTTGACAAAAACAAATCTGTTTTCATGGATATCTATATCATGAACGCCGATGGCAGCAACGTGCGCCGTTTGACAAAAGCACCAGGCTATGATGGCGGGCCGTTTTTTTCAGCCGATGGCAGCCGGATTGTCTGGCGGCGCTTTGCCGTTGACGGGCGCACGGCAGAGATTTTCACCATGAAATTGGATGGCAGCGACAAGCGTCAGGTGACCCGTCTCGGGCTGATGTCCTGGGCACCCTATTTTCATCCCTCGGGTGACTATATTGTCTTTGCTTCAAATCGTTTCGGGCACGGCAATTTCGAACTGTTCATTATTGATGCCGAGGGGCGCAATGACCCGGTGCGGGTGACCAATGCCAAAGGTTTCGATGGCCTGCCGGTTTTTACCCCGGATGGAAAAAGCCTTTCCTGGACCTCGAAACGCGGCGGTGGCGGTGCACAGATCTACATGGCCGACTGGGACGATGCAAAAGCCCGTGAACTGCTTGGCCTTTCCCCGCGGCCCGCGGATAGCAGGTCGGCGAAAACGACAGGTGCGTGCGATGAATGTCGGGCGCAGATGTCGCGGTTGCGCTGGCATGTGGCAACACTGGCGTCCGATCAGATGGACGGGCGGCTTACCGGTACACAGGGCGAATTGCTTTCGACAGCCTATGTGGCCGATGTGTTCCGTCTGCTGGGGCTGAAACCGGCGGGGGACAATGGCAGTTATTTCCAGACATTCACCTTTAATGCCGGTGTCTCTCTGGGCGACAAAAACACTCTGACCCTGTCCGGCAGGGACTATTCGATGGAGCCGACACTCGACAAGCAGTGGCGTCCCCTGTCTTTTGCCAGAAGCGGCGCGCAGCGCAAGGCGCCGGTCGTGTTTGCAGGTTTCGGGATAGAGGCGCCTGAAACCGGGAAATACAAAGCCTATAATTCCTATGAGAATGCGGATGTAAAAGGCAAATGGGTGCTGGTCTTTCGCGGTATTCCGGACGATGTCGATCCCGTTCAAAGGCTGCATTTGAGTCGTTTCTCACAACTTCAGTACAAGGCGTCCGTGGCGCGTGCAAAAGGGGCAGTCGGTCTGATTGTGGCCCCGGCGCCGGGCGTCAAATACAGGGATGAACTCGTCAAACTCGGGCTGGATGCGGTGGGCGGCAAAAGCTCGCTGGCGGCCATTTCCATCAATCGTGAACTGTTCGACCGCATGATAAAGCCGCTGGGCAACGGTTTTTCGGCGATGGTGGAAGCCCTCAATGCCGGTGACAAAATGCGGGCCACGCAAATTCCCGATATCATGCTGGCCGGTACGATTGACATCAAACTGCAAAAAAAGACCGGACGAAATGTGCTGGCGCGCCTTGAGGCCGGAACAAAAAAACGGCGGCCACCTGTGGTTATCGGCGCTCATGTGGATCATCTCGGCAAGGGCAATCTGTCCGTATCGCTGGCGCGTGAAGGCGAACAGGGCAAAATTCACCGGGGGGCTGACGATAATGCCTCCGGGGTTGCTGCACTGCTGGAAATTGCCGAGCGCTTTGCCGGGTATCAGAAATATGGCTATCTGAAACCGCAACGGGATGTGATCTTTGCCGCATGGTCCGGTGAAGAGCTGGGGCTGATCGGTTCGGACCATTTTATAAAAACCCTGAAGAAAAGCCGGGGTGCGAAAATGCTGACCGATGAACTGGCCGCCTATGTCAATATGGACATGGTTGGACGCTACCGGGAGCGTTTGACACTGAACGGGGTTGGTTCGAGTACGGTCTGGCCACATATTATCGAGCGCGCCAATATTCTTGCCGGGCTCAATCTGAAACTGTCGAACAACAGCTATCTGCCAACCGATGCCACCAGCTTCTATCTGGCCGGTGTGCCGATCATTCACGCCTTTACCGGCACACATGAAGACTATCACCGGCCAACTGATACACCGGACAAGATCAATTATCGCGGTCTGGCCCGCACGACAACACTGATGGAAGGGATTGCCCGGCAACTGGTCCGGTCGCCGCGCAGGCCGGACTATATCAAACAGTCCAGGCCGTCAGGGCAGGGGGCGCGGCGTCGTTCACTCGTCTATCTTGGAACCATCCCCGACTATTCGGCCAGTGGCACACGGGGTCTGAAACTTTCGGGCGTCATGAAGGACGGTCCGGCAGAGATGGCGGGTCTTCAGGCGGGCGATCTGATCGTCAGGCTGGACAAGGTTCCGATTGAAAATATCTATGACTATGTGCGTGTTATCAATATGCTCAAGGTGGGCAAGGCAGTGAAGGTCAATGTCCTGCGCGGCAAGTCCCGCCTTGAATTCATGTTGACGCCGGCGCCCAAGGAATAAATACGCAAGTACAGACAACGGGGCTTTTGCCGGGAGGTGAGCCTCGCGAAAGCGGGCAGGGGACAGGGACGCAATGCAGGAAGCCATAACCACAGCGAAGCGTTCCGTTTTCGAGACGATCTGGAACCCGCGCATGCTGATTTGCATGTTGACGGGATTCTCGTCCGGTTTGCCCCTCTATTTCCTGTTGCAACTGGTTCCGGCCTGGTTGCGTCGCCATGATGTTGACCTCACCACCATCGGCATTATCGGGCTGGCGCAATTGCCCTATGCGTGGAAGTTTCTCTGGGCACCGCTTTGTGACCGCTATGGCCTTTCCTTTCTCGGGCGGCGTCGCAGCTGGATGCTGGGCAGCCAGTTTCTGTTGCTGCTGTCGATCGCCGGTATCGGCCTGCTGAGCCCGGCGGCCTCTATCGGTGCTATTGTCTGGGCCTCTCTGGCCATCGCGGTTTTTTCGGCGACCCAGGATATTGTAATAGACGCCTATCGCCGCGATTTGTTGCCCGATGCCGAACTGGGCATTGGCAACAGCTTTTTTGTCAATGCCTATCGCATGGCGGGGCTCATCCCCGGGGGGCTTGGGCTGATCCTTGCTGATTACCTTTCCTGGCCGATGGTGTTTTTGTCAACAGCCCTTTTCATGCTTCCAGGTCTTGTCACCACGCTGCTGGTCTCGGAACCGGACGCGCATGGCCAGCCCCCGCGCAGTCTGCGCGAGGCAGTCGTTGAACCGTTCCATGAATTTTTTACCCGCAATGATATCCAATCGGCCCTGCTGATCCTCGCCTTCATGCTGCTGTACAAATTTGGCGACAGCCTAGCAACGGCGCTGGTGACGCCCTTTTATATTGATGTCGGTTTCACCAATACCCAGATTGGTGCGGTGGCCAAGCTGGTCGGCTTCTGGTCAACGATTGTTGGCGGTTTCCTTGGTGGTCTGGTGATGATCCGGATTGGCATAAACCGGGCCCTGTGGCTGTTCGGGCTGGTGCAGTTTGTCTCGATTTTCGGCTTTGCGCTGCTCAATGAAGTGGGCAACGATGTCCGCTTTCTGGGGCTGGCGGTATGCTTTGAATATCTCGGTGTGGGACTGGGAACGGCGGCCTTTATCGCCTTCATATCAGCACAGACCAATCGCAAGTTTTCAGCTACACAGTTTGCCCTGTTTTCCAGCTTTTTTGCCATCCCGCGCAGCTTTACCGGTGTTCTTGCCGGTTATATTGTCGAGGATATGGGGCTTGGCTGGACCAGCTTCTTTTTGATCAGCGCCGCGGCGGCCCTCCCCGGTCTGGTCCTGCTGTGGTGGGTGGCCCCCTGGAATGGCGACAGATCAGCGCAATGACGATATTGACAGAAATTGAAATGGCAAAGGCCATAAAGGAAGAAATGACCGGCTGGCGTCGGCATCTTCACGCGCACCCCGAAACTGCCTTTGAGGAATTTGATACGGCCGATTTTGTCGCCGAAAAGCTGGAAAGCTTTGGCCTTGATGTTCATCGCGGTCTGGCCACAACCGGCGTTGTTGGCGTTCTGGAAAATGGTCCCGGCGGCATGATCGGCTTGAGGGCCGATCTTGACGGCTTGCATATTGATGAACAGACCAATCTCTCCTGGCGTTCGACAAACGAGGGCAAAATGCATGCCTGCGGTCATGACGGGCATACGGCCATGCTGCTCGGGGCGGCGAAAATCCTCGCTGAAAGCAGGAATTTCAGCGGTACCCTTGTTTTTATCTTTCAACCGGCCGAGGAAAATGAAGGCGGGGCCGGTGTCATGGTCGATGAAGGTCTGTTTGCGCGTTTTCCCGTGCAACAGGTCTACGGCCTTCACAACTGGCCGTCGCTGCCCGCAGGGCATATGGCGGTCGGTCCCGGCCCGATGATGGCGGCCAATGAAACCTTTGAAATACGGATTGCCGGGCATGGTGCCCATGCCGCCATGCCGCATCAGGGCCATGATCCCGTTGTTGCTGCGGCGCATGTGATTACGGCGCTGCAAACCCTCACCAGTCGCCGCACCGATCCGCAACAGGCCGCGGTTGTCACCGTGACGCAAATTCATGCCGGTGATACGTGGAATGTCATTCCCGATCATGCGGATCTGAAGGGCACCATCCGCTGGTTTGATCCGCAGGTCGGCGAGATGTTGAGAAGCGCTCTGGCGGATTTGTGTCAATCTGTGGCGCGGGCCCTCTGCTGTTCTGCCGAACTGTCATGGGTTCACAGCTATCCGGCGACGGTCAATACACCTGAAACAGCTGCCATATGTGCTGATGTGATGGCCGAACTGATTGGCGAGGAGAAAGTTGACCGCAATCCGGTCCCCAGCATGGGGGCAGAGGATTTTTCCTTTATGCTGGCGCAAAAACCGGGAAGCTATGCCTGGCTCGGCACCGGTCGCGGGGCGGATTGCCCCGGACTGCACAATCCGTGCTATGACTTTAATGACGAACAGTTGCCGCTGGGAACGGCGTACTGGGTGCGTCTCGCCTGCACCCTGTTGCCATCATCGCAAATGCCGGACGGGGGCTGATCCGGGACGGCGGGGGCCGTTGGCATGTTTTTCCCGCGACAAAGGGAGCAACCGGCTATTTGTGCTGGCCAAAGTCCGGCGGGGGTGGTAATCAAAATCGTCAACCGCAACTTTTACCTCTCGCAAAGGTAAAAGTATTGATGGCAACGAGGAGGTTGGCAGCTTATGAATTCCGCAAAAATGATGCCCGGCAAGATCGCTTCCGAGCTTTCCCTGACATTTGACGACGTTTTGCTGCGTCCCGGGCCCAGCGATGTCCTGCCCTCGGATGTTGATTTCAAAACACAATTGACCAGAGAGATTTCGCTCAATATTCCGGTATTGTCGGCGGCGATGGACACTGTAACAGAGGCGCGTCTTGCCATTGCAATGGCCCAGGCGGGTGGTATTGGCGTTATTCATCGCAACCTTACCGTCGAGCAGCAGGCCGCCGAAGTGGAGCAGGTGAAGAAATTTGAAAGTGGCATGGTGGTCAATCCCCTGACCCTGTCACCCGATGCGACCCTGAAAGAGGCGCTTGATCTCGGGAAGCAGCACGGATTTTCCGGTTTCCCGGTTGTGGAAAAATCGCCAGGTTCCAGCGAGCCTGGCAAGCTGGTGGGCATATTGACCAATCGTGATGTACGTTTTGCCCATGACGAGCGTCAGCCGGTCTCCGAGCTGATGACCAGAGAGAATCTTGTGACGGTCCGCGAGAATGTGGATATGGGCAAGGCCAAGCAGCTTTTGCACAAATACCGCATCGAAAAACTGCTGGTTGTCGATGATGACTATCGTTGTATTGGCCTGATCACGGTCAAGGACATTGAAAAGGCCCGCCAGCACCCGAATGCCTGCAAGGATGATCAGGGGCGCTTGCGGGTGGCGGCGGCAACCTCTGTTGGCGACAAGGGCTTTGAGCGTGCAGAACATCTGGTCAGTGCCGGATGTGACCTGATTGTCGTTGATACGGCACACGGTCAGTCCTCGCATGTGCTGGATATTGTCCGGCGCATCAAGAACATTTCCGGCAATGTCCAGGTGGCGGCCGGAAATATCGCCACGGGTGAGGGGGCCAAAGGGCTGATTGATGCCGGGGCGGACGCCATCAAGGTGGGGATCGGTCCCGGCTCCATTTGTACAACACGAATTGTCGCGGGTGTCGGCGTTCCGCAGCTCAGCGCCATTATGGATGCCGTGGCCGCCGCCGACAAACAGGGTGTGCCGGTGATCGCCGACGGGGGCATCAAATATTCAGGTGACATGGCCAAGGCGCTGGCGGCCGGAGCGCGGTCCGTAATGGTGGGATCATTGCTGGCCGGCACGGAAGAAAGCCCTGGCGAGGTCTATCTCTATCAGGGGCGCTCCTACAAGAGCTATCGCGGCATGGGTTCGGTGGGGGCCATGTCCCGCGGTTCGGCGGATCGCTATTTCCAGTCCGAAGTCAGCGACCAGATGAAACTGGTTCCCGAAGGCATCGAGGGGCAGGTGGCCTACAAGGGCCCGGTCTCGGGGGTGATCCATCAGATGATAGGCGGATTGCGGGCCGCAATGGGCTATACCGGCGCGGCAACACTGAAGGATTTCCGGGAAAAATCGCAATTTGTCCGCATCAGCAATGCCAGTTTGCGCGAAAGTCATGTGCATGATGTGGCGATTACACGCGAAAGCCCCAACTATCCCATGAGCGGGGGCTAGGTTCGCCGCCATGTCTTCCGTGATCTATCCCGTACTGGCGCAGGTCTTCCTGACCCTTGCCCTGATGATCCTGATGGCCATCAAACGGGTCGGGGGCGCAAGGGCGCGACGCTATAAAATCAGGGATATTGCCGTCAATAACAACAACTATCCCGATGATATCCGCAAATTTGGCAATGCCTATGCAAATCAGTTTGAATTGCCGGTGCTGTTCTATCTGCTGACGGTTCTGCTGATCATCACGGGAAAGCACAGTAGCAACCTTTATGTCGGACTGGCTTCCCTGTTTGTGCTGCTGCGTTATATACATGCCTTTATCCATGTGACATCAAATCATGTCATCCGGCGCTTCTATGCCTTTCTGGCCGGCGCCGTGGTACTGGTTTGCATGTGGATCCTGTTTGCCGTTTCGGTATTTGTCGGTTTCTGACAAGGCCGTTTACGGGTTTGCGGCCCGGCCCGGGATGCCAGCTTCACGATTAACCCTGAAACCTTTTTTTTATTTCCATTCCGGCCCGCCTGTTTCCTGTGCACGTTTTTTGCAACGAGACTGTCGATCGACATTCGGAACAATCCTGTTCTGTTTTGTTGCCCCGATCTCAATTTAAAACAACGAGCAAGATATGATGCGTAAAACACATGACAGGCAGTCGCTGCTGAAACGGTTTGTAGAGGCCCGCAAAGGGGCTACGGCGATTATTTTTTCGGTAATGGCGGTTCCCGTTATGGCACTGGCAGCCGGTGTTGTCGATTATGGCACAGCTCTTCGTGTCAAATCGGAACTTAACAACACGCTGGATGCGGCCGTTCTTGCTGCAACCCAGGCCTATGCGCTCGACAACAGCGTTGATACAACCAAAATCATCAATGATTTCATTGCCAAAAACTATACAGATTCCGGTAAGGTCCTGCTGTCGTCCGAACTGACCGTCGAGGAACCATCGGTGAATGCCGACGGCGAGCTGTCGGCGCAGCTTTCTGTCAAGGTGCCCACAAGCTTTCTGACGCTCGTTGGCTTTGACGCGTTCGACTTTTCGCTCGGCTCATCGGCGATGGTTGGGGGGCAGTCTGTCGAGGTGGCGCTTGTTCTCGACAATACCGGTTCGATGTCCGGCAGCAAGCTGACAGCGTTGAAAGATTCAGCCAATATACTGATCGACAAGCTGATGATCGACGGGGCCGACAATGTCAAGGTAGCCCTCGTGCCCTTTGCCGACTATGTCAATATCGGTATGGCGAACCGCAACGAGCCTGGCCTCGATATTCCCGCAGACTATACCTATAGCTGGACCCCTTCGGGCGATCACTGCTGGAACACCTGGCCCGATTCAACGCAGGAATGCACACCTGTGAAGGAATGGACAACCTGTTACAATGACGGCGTGCCCTATGCCTGCGAGAAGACGGTCAGCTGGAACTGCACTGGTGACAGGGGAGACCCTGTACGGCATTGCGAGCCGTGGACACAGCAATCGAAAGATTACAAGTGGTTCGGGTGCATGGGTTCTCGTCCTCACGATCTGAATGTTCGGGATGAAGACTATGCCACCGGTGTGCCCGGTATCATGAGAACCTGGAATGTCTGTCGCCAGATTGCCCCGGTGACACGTCTGACAAGCGACAAGGCGACAATTACGGCGGCCATCGAAAACATGAACGCCAAACGCAGTACCTATATTCCGGCCGGTCTGGCCTGGGGGTGGCGGGCGATTAGCGATCAGGCCCCCTTTGCAGATGGTGTGCCCTATAGCGACGACAGCGTGCAAAAGGTGATTGTGCTGATGACCGATGGCGAGAACACCCTTTCCGTGAAAAAATGGGGAGGCTCTGCCACCATCAACCACACAGGGGATGTCTGGGGCCATGATGCCGATGCGATCAGCAATCCGGCCAAAAAGGTCGAGGCAGATGGCTACACGGCCGAATTGTGCGAGAATATCAAGGCCAAAGGCATTGTTATTCACACCATCGCTTTTGATATTCCGGCAGGATCGCCGGTGGAGGATCTGATGAAAAACTGTGCCGGCAATGGCGGACAGTATTTTGATGCAAATGATGCCGGGGAACTGGCCGATGCTTTCAAAAAAATTGCCCTGGCGCTGTTGAATTTGCGGTTGAGCAAATAGGTCAGTCTGAAAGCTCTCTGGTATAAAAGGCTCCTGCTGTTGCAGGGGCCTTTTCGCATTTCGCCTTCACCGCAGGAAGGTATACTGGAAAAAGATACGGTTTTGTGCCAGGCTGTTTACAGTGCAGCCAGCAGAGAGGAATAAAAAAATGAACAAAATCATCGCCAGATTAACAGCTATGGCGGCCCTGCTATCGGTCGGATTATTGTCGCAACCTGTGCTTGCGGACATGGCCGCCAAAGCCGTCGGCACCTGGAAAACCCCCACCGGTTCCGTTATTCGCATTACCGGCGGCAAAGGCTCAATTACCGGGACGATTGTCAGTGTGCGCGACAAGAGCCGCCGCGACAGCTTTAACCCCAATAAAAAACTGCGTAATCGCAAACTGCCCGGTGTGCGCATTTTCAGGCTTTCCCGAAGTGGCTCGGATTCCTGGAAAGGGAGTCTTTACAACACCAAAGACGGCAAAACCTACACCGGATATGTGAAGGTTCTGGGAGCCAACAGGATCAAGCTGAGCGGTTGTGCATTTGGTGTCTTTTGCAAGAGCCAGGTCTGGTCGCGCAAATAGCCGGAAACGGGGCCTGTTGGATCAGTGAACCATTGCAGCGGTCCGTCAGTTTCTGCTGACGCGCCGCTGTTTTTTCTGTTTCGCATGTGTTCTGGCGCGAACTATTTCCCGCCGCCCATCATCATTTCATGCGAGCCGCGCGGGATGCGCTTTCGGGCGGTCATCGTCAGTGTCACCTTGCCCGCCTTTTCAAAGGTCAGGGTCAGGGGGAAGTGGTCCCCTTTGGCCAGCGGCTTTTTGAGACCGATAAACATGATGTGATAGCCGCCGGGGGCCAGCTTTGTGAGCTTTCCTGCGGGGACCCTGATGCCTCCTTCGAC
>JALXEI010000337.1 GCA_027069645.1 Hyphomicrobiales bacterium | reverse complement strand
CAGCCAGCCGCGTGCGACCGAACCGTTTTTCTTCAACTGGGCGACGACTCTTTGAACCAGGGGCGCCGGAACAGCAAAGGCAATACCGACATTTCCTCCGGAAGGGCTGACGATCGATGTATTGACTCCGACCACATCGCCCGAAAGATTGAAGGTTGGACCTCCCGAATTGCCCTTGTTAACGGCGGCATCGATCTGGATAAAGTCATAGGGGCTCTCACCCACATCCCGTCCGCGTGCCGAAACAATACCTGCCGTCACCGTGCTCGACAGACCGAACGGATTACCGATTGCAAGTACCCAGTCCCCTACTCTTGCCTCCTTGCTGGCGAAACGAACCGAGTGATAGGTTCCGGGTTTCTTGATTTTCAGCAGAGCAATATCGGTACGCTGATCGGTACCAATCAGTTCGGCATCAAGGCGTTTGCCGCCATTCAGGGCAATTTTAATGCGATCGGCATTGCGGACAACATGGTTATTGGTCACGACATACCCGTCGGGAGATATGATAAATCCCGACCCCTGGGCCCTTACAGGCTGCTGACTGGGTACGCCACCACCAAAATCCTTCTCGAACCTCTTGAAAAACTTGTTGAGAGGATGACCATCAGGTAAATTGGGCTGAAGCCGTCGTTTCGACCGGCTTCCGCGTCTTTTTATGGTACCGGTGACATAAATGCTGACAACGGCCGGGCGAACCCGCTCGATGATATCGGCAAAACTGAGTGGTGCACGACCGAGTTCGGCACGCCCTCCGTTCTCGGAGAGTTGTGCGCGTGCAGAAGGGACATCAGGAGCAAGCATCGCACCGGCAGCGGCAAGGCCGAAAACCAGCCCGGCAACCAGCAAACCGCTTTTCTTGCTGTTTTGTCCTTGCAAACCGACAGGATTTCTATTCATACGAATTTCCTTTTTATGACAGATGGATTGGCAAATTCTTCTTCGCTGGGAACATATATAGTGTTTGTGGCGTCATGATGCACTTTTCACCAGATTAAAATATGGTAATATAAAGGAAATCTCAACCACTGGTCGACAGTTTAAACAATCCGGGAACACTTGAAAATGACATTCAGGCCGATCTTGCCAGCCTTTGTTTTCGGTGATCGGAAAGGGCGTTTACCTCCAAAACACAAGAATCTGAATTTCCGGACAAATATCGCCATTCGCCGTCAACGTCAGTTCTCAACAAAGCTGTTCCCGGGATCTGTTATTCCTGCCCTTCTTCTGTTACCGGCTTTACTGCTACCTGATTACTGCCGCTCGCAGCCCTTTTCTTCTGTGTTTTCTCCCGCTTCCGGTCCGGGAATTATAAAGCACAGGAACCGCTTGCTTGTTCCAGTTGCGGTCTTTGGCAGGGATCAACGACGGCGCTTGCCGAAAAGTTACAAAAAGCTCGATCAGCAAATCGGATTGCTGCACAATCCGCGGACAAACACACTATGCACGGCTTTTTGCGTCGCTCCGGATATGATCGCAACAGCATCACACTGTCTTTTCACGCACCGGAAGAACCGGAAGTTACACCTCTCTTCATTGTTATTTCGCCTCAAATCGGGAAAGAAAAACCGACCGGTCTATTCAAGAATGGCGGGGTATCGATCCGGTCATACAAGACGCTATATCATAACCGGCACTTCGAAACTGCACCGCAAGCCTCCAATCGGCGCGGCCAGAGACTGGGCCATTATACGACTGGACAAGCCTGCCTGCCGCAATGGCTGGCTGAAAACCGTCAAGCTGTCCTACCCGAAGCTGCAACAGGCCAGCAAACAAAAAAAACTTTTTCAGGTTGCCTACCATATGGATTTTCGAAACTGGCAAATCGCCTATTCCGGATCATGCCCTGTCCGTCGTGATTTTGGCGGGCTTTCCTGGCGCAGCATCAAAAAACATTTTGCATCACCCGATGCGCTTGTTCTGCACAGATGCGATACGGCGGAAGCCTCGTCAGGTTCGCCGTTACTGATGGAAAGCAAGGCGGGACCGGTTGTTGTCGGGATCAATGTCGGCACCTACCAGCAGCGTGAAACCATTGTCAAAAACGGCAGGGTCATTCGCCGCACAAAATTCCGCACGATCGCCAATACAGCGGTCAGTTCAAACGCCTTCCTTCCCAAACTCCGACTCCTGAAGCAAGCAAGGATATTGCGCAACAGTAGCGATATCAGAAAGTTGCAGCGATATTTGCATGATCGCAGATATTACCGGGGGGCCATTGATGGCATATATGGCGCACGGACCGAAAGTGCCATCAAGGCTTATGAACGCGCAACGGCGCACCCGGTGACAGGCCTTGCCAGCCGGAACCTGCTTGATGAACTGGAAAACCGTAACGCCATGCCGATATCAATCCGAACATCGGCCGGACACGGATCAAGTCCACCTGTATCCCCCGCGAGATAATCAACAAATAGCAGTTCCTTGCCCGTCGCGTGTGATGATCAGATGATGCCTCATCAGCCTTCAGGCGCTCGAATATGGACAAGCTGCCTCCTCGCGCTGTAGAAAGGAGCCCGGAGCACTTGAAGGGGCAATAAATATGGCAAATATCGCCTGGATCGGCCTGGGTGTGATGGGGTTCCCTATGGCGGGACACATTGCAACAAAAACCGACCATCAAATGACCGTTTACAACCGGACAACGGTAAAAGCGGGGCACTGGGTGAAAAAATTTGGCGGTGCAACAGCAGCGACCCCCATGCAGGCCGCCGAGGAAGCCGATTTTGTTTTCTGCTGCGTGGGCAATGACAACGACCTGCGCGAGGTTACTCTTGGCCCCGGCGGCGCGTTCGCCTCTTTGAAACCCGGCGCCATTTTTGTTGATCATACAACCTCGTCAGCCACCATTGCCCGTGAACTTGAGCGACAGGCTCTTGATCGCGGTGCATATTTTATTGACGCACCTGTATCGGGAGGTCAGAAAGGCGCCGAAGACGGGAAGCTCACCGTCATGGCGGGCAGCGCGGAACCCCAATATGAAACAGCGGCGGAAATCATTGCCTGTTATGCCGCTGCCTGTAAACTGATGGGGCCTGTGGGCTCCGGACAACTGACAAAAATGGTCAACCAGATCGCCATTGCCGGGCTTGTACAGGCGCTTGCCGAAGCCGTACATTTCGCCGAAAATGCCGGACTGGACGTCGCTGAAGTGATGGCGGTGATCAGCAAGGGGGCCGCGCAAAGCTGGCAGATGGAAAACCGCTGGCAAACAATGGCAGAGCGCAAATTCGATTTTGGTTTTGC
>JALXEI010000336.1 GCA_027069645.1 Hyphomicrobiales bacterium | reverse complement strand
CGAAACCGGAATGTTTTCCACCCTGTGGGGGCGCAATGCAAGGGCAATGGGCCTTGAAGTGATCGAGATCCCCGGCGACTGGCGCACCGGCATTGATGCGGGCAAGGTTGAAGAAGCCCTGAAGGCTGACAGCGCCGGAAAGATCAAAGCCGTGCTGGCCACCCACAACGAAACCTCGACCGGTGTTACGTCCGATATTCCGGCGGTGCGCGCCGCGATTGATGCTGCCGGTCATGACGCGATGCTGTTTGTTGATACCATTTCCTCACTGGCGGCGACAGACTATCGTCACGATGTCTGGGGGGTGGATGTGACCATTTGCGGCTCGCAAAAAGGCTTCATGCTGCCGCCGGGCCTGTCTTTCACGGTCGCCTCGCAAAAGGCTCTGGCTGCGGTTGAAAATGCGACACTTCCCAAGGGATATTTTGACTGGGCCCCGGCCATCGAAGCGGCCGGAAACGGCCTTTATCCCTATACGCCGCCGGTGACGCTGTTTTACGGTTTGCGCGAGGCTGTGGACATGCTCCTTGAAGAAGGGCTGGAGAATGTCTTTGCCCGTCATGCGCGTCTGGCGCGTGCAACCCGTGCTGCCGTTTCGGCCTGGGGACTCGAAAACCAGTCGGTGCGCGAGCATGAACATTCCAATGCCGTGACCGCCATCCGCATGCCGGAGGGTGTCGATGCCGATGCTTTCCGGGCGCTTGTACTTGAAAAATTCGACATGTCGCTGGCGGCCGGACTTGGCAAGGTGGCAGGTGTGGTGTTTCGCATCGGCCATCTGGGATATCAGAACGATCTTACCGTACTGGGAGCGCTTTCGGGCGTGGAAATGAGCCTCGGGCTGGCCGGTATTGAACATCAAAAAGGCGGGGTCGAAGCGGCAATGAAGGTCATATCAGACGCCGCTGCCACCTGAAAGGTCCGGCCATGAGACCCATATGGAGAGCAGTCAGATACGGTGCTACGAGCCTGCTGGTGCTTTGGCCCTTTGCTTTTGCGCGGGCGCAGCAGGTGGGACCGGATGATTTCAAAACAGTTGTTATTGATCCCGATCGTCAGCAAATCAGTTTGCACTGGAAGAATGATCGCGGGGAAGCCTGGCGCTCGCTTGCGGCCCTGAAAACGGCTCTTGAAGCCAAAGGTCAAAAGGTCCTGGCGCTGATGAATGCCGGTATCTATGACCGAAAATATCGCCCCCTTGGTTTGCATGTCGAGCGCGGTCAGGTGCTGCGCAAGCTCGACCGGCGCCGCGGTGGCGGCAATTTTTATATGAAACCCAATGGCGTGTTTTATATTGGCAGGAACGGTGCGGCAATCGTCAGAACCTCGCAATTTCATCTTTCGGATGATATTGTTCTTGCGACCCAGAGCGGCCCCTTGCTGTTTGACCGGCGCGGCATCCATCCGGCCTTTGCACGCAAGTCGAAATATCGCCACTATCGCAATGCTGTCGGGGTGCGTGGCGATGGTCATGTGGTGTTTGTCATGTCGAAAAGGCCGGTGACCTTCTGGCAACTGGCGCATTTTCTGCGCGATGATCAAAAGTGCCTGGCCGGTCTTTATATGGACGGGTTTATATCGCAGCTCTGGCGAAATGGCGAACGCGGCCCCGGACGGGGCTATCCGTTTGTCGGAATGCTGGCGGCGACGGAAAAGGGAGAGGGCAGGTGAACTATCTCTGGCACTGGCTGTTGCTGGCTGGCGTTTTATGGGTGACTTTTCGGCTCTATGTGTGGTTCTTGCTGGAAAAACGCAAGGATCCGGCGAGGCGCAGCAAGAAGCAGCAGGGCAGACTTGTTCTGCTGGGCGGGCTGTTTGGCATATTTTTGCTGATTTCCAGCACACTGGCCCTGCTCACTTTGATGGAACTGGGGCAGCTTTTGATCGGGTAGTGTTTTTGTCCGCCGGTTCTGCTTTGCCTGCCGCGTCCCCCATGCTATAGCCTGTTTCAATATCCGAAAAACGGGGTGAAGGGGCTTGCCCCTTCTGCCAGCTGCACAAGCTGCCTGCCCGGCGAGGGCGAGGTGCGTCAGCACCTTTCGAGGCAATCAACGGAGTTTGAGAATGAGCGACGACAAGAACAATATCGAGGAAGAACCGCAGGACAAGACCATGCTGGAGCATGCCAAACGTCTTGACGAGGAAGACCGTCAGCGGCGCGAGGCCGAACGCGACATGGATATGGACATCTTTGACGGGGTGCGGGCTTCGGACGGCAATCCGGTGCAGCCGGTCAAGATCAAGGAAAGCGACAGCTTTTGCTTCTCCTGTCACAAGGGCGTGTCATGCTGGAACGTCTGTTGCCACGGGGCCGACATTACCTTGACGCCATTTGATATTTTGCGCCTGTCGAAACATCTGACCATCAAACCCGCCGAATTTTTGAAGCTGTTTACCGTTCCGGCCATGTGGCACGGGGCGGACATGCCGGTGGCCAAGCTGCGCATGAGCGGCAAGGACGGCAAGGGTGCCTGCGTTTTTATGGACGAGGAAGAGGGCTGTACGGTCTATGAAGATCGTCCGGTCAATTGCCGCTATTATCCGCTCGGTATGGCGGCCGTGAAGATGAAAGGGGCCGAAGGGCCGGATGATTTCTTCTTTCTGGTTAAGGAAGATCACTGCAAGGGCCATGAAGAGAGCAAGGAGCTTTCGGTCAGCGAATTTCGCAAGGAACAGGGGGTTGAACCCTATGACGAGCAAAATCGCGGCTGGGTCGAAATTTTGATGAAAATGTCGAGCTGGAAGGTCATGGGCGGCCCCAATGGCACGGTGGTGCCCGACAAGACCAAGCAGATGTTTTTCATGGCGACGACCGATGTGGAAATGTTCCGCCGCTTCGTCTTTGAAAGCACCTTCCTGCAAAAATATCTCATCGACCCCGAACTGGTCGAGGAGTTGCGCACCGATGACGAACTCCTGCTCAAGCTTGGCTTTGACTGGATGAAAAATGTGCTGTTCAACGAACCGACCATCAAGCTGCGTCAGGAAGTGCTGAATGATGCCATCGCCAGGGCGCGCGAACAAAATCCGCGCGGTGCCAGTTAATCACAGCGCGGCGGGAGGCGTGATCCGGATGTTCTCGAAACGACTGGTTGTGCTGGTTGCGGCCCTGTGGACAGTGACAGCCATGCAAAACGGTTTTGCGGCCGAAGGGTCATCGGGCCTGTTCACCCGCGTCAATATCGATATTCCCGCCGATTTGACGCGCCCGGTTCGCAATAAAATCATCGCGCAACTGACAGGTTTGCCGGGTAAACGCTTTGTTTATCTCGACCTGTCGGTTGCATTTTCAACGGATGATGGAAAGGCGCAGCCATTCACGGCGATTGTTGATGGCGAACCGGGTAGAAAAACCGGCTGTTCATTTGAGGCCTTGCCGATGGGGAGCAGGGTTCGCTATGAACTGGGCCCCCTTGCCGACTATAATCATTTGCTGATGTCGGTTTTGACCGGTGATCGTTCAGCTTTTCCCTATAATGATGTGGCCTGTGAATATGGCGGCAGCGGTCGGGAAAGCCGCTTTCATATTCGCGGCTTTTTTTATGTCCTCGCCAACAGCATTCCAACGGCTGTCAGCTTGCAATTGCGACCGCTTGCCCCTCCTTTGGAAGTCGCAAGGCAGGTGCTTTCCAGATAGGATTTTTTCGTCACATAATACCAACCGCCCTTGATATTGACCCATTGCATGGGATCATAGCGGCTCATATGGCTGGTAGATTGTGCGCCGCTCGATACCTTTGTATCTTGCAAGCGCAAAATGCCAGCCAGATGGGCCGCTATGCCCCACCCGAAGGGCCAGGCGCTTTTTTCCGGCAGCACCGGATCACTCTGCTAGTGGTACCGGTACCACGTCGCCTCGTGCTCCAGCCCTGCTGGAAAAAATCGCTCCGGTGCAATGGGCCAATATCAAGGGCGGTTGGTATAAATGCCACCGGGATGCAGTGGAAAAGGCCTTTTCCTGCGGGTTTTGCACCGGGCACGACAGATTGAACAGTGACGTCCCTTTTTTTGCTGGACTTGTGTTCAATCAATCGCACAGCGTTATAATTTCATTTGAAATCAACAATTAGAGAGAGCTGAAATCTTCTTTCCCATCCGCCAGAGCGGGTGTGAAATGCAGCTTTTCCACATCACACTTTTCCGCACCTGAATAACTCACTTTATTGGACCGCCGGAGGTCAAACTGGCCTATAATCATCATTGGGGAATCGTGACGGTCTGTAACACAAGTCACCATTGACCGAACGCCCCGAAAGGTACCCACCCGTAATTCTCGTTTACCTTTTCGATACCCGTCATCCCGCTGTTCCGGGGTTATGACTGCCGGTTAAAGGAGAACTGTTTGGCCAAGGAAAAACGCGGAAAAAAAACTGTCGCACGCAAGCGCGTCCGCAAGCCCCGCGATCCGGGAAGGGTTACGAGGCGTCCGCGAAGAACGACGAAGAAGCAGGAAGCGGAAAAGGAAATCGCCTCCTCGACGAGTCTCGCCTATCTCAGCAAGGCAGACCTTCGCCGTCATATCCACGAGGGATTGAAGCCCTATCAGCATCTGGCAGACCAGGCCGGAATGCATTTTCTGTCCTACATTATTGCCATGGCTGTCGAGGAGGCCAGTAGCGAGATCGAGAAAAAGAAAAAGGACTGACCGCGCCCGAATCGGTAGCATGGCTATTGCGGGAAGAGGGGCCTTCAGGCGGCGTTGCAATCGGCCGGTTGTTTCTTATCGCTCTTTGCCACCGGGAAGTTGCAAGTTACCCGTGTGCCCTCATTGATCCTGCTGGTGATCACCAGTTGACCGCCATGCATTTCGACAAGGGAGCGCGAAATAGCCAGCCCGAGACCGGTACCGCTATGGCTTTTGGTAAACTGGTTTTCAATCTGTTCAAATGGGCGTCCAAGTTTGGAAATTTCATTGGTGGGGATGCCGATTCCGGTGTCCTCGATGGTGATCGAGATGCTGTCGCTGTCCTGTTCGGCAATAATGGTGACCTGCCCCTCCTCGGGCGTAAACTTGATGGCGTTGGACAGCAGATTGAGAACGATCTGTTTCAGGGACCGCCGGTCAAGACGATGGGAAAGCTGTTTTGGCCCCTGGTAGACAAGGTTGATCTTCTTGCTTTTGGCAACACCGCTGACAAGGCGTATGCATTCGTTGAAGATCTCGCAAATATCCCCGGTCTCAAGATGGAGATCCATCTTGCCCGCCTCGATGCGAGACATGTCGAGTATATCATTGATCACTTCCAGCAGGAAACGGCCGCTATCGTGGATGTCGCGGGAATATTCGGCATATTTTTCGATGGTCATATTGCCAAACAGGCCGTGTTGCATGATCTCCGAAAAACCGATGACCGCGTTGAGCGGCGTGCGCAGCTCATGGGATATGTTGGCGAGAAATTCCGATTTGGCATGATTGGCCGCTTCGGCGCGGTTTTTTTCCGTTGCATATTTTTCCGACAGTTCGACGAGGATTTGTTTCTGTCGTTCCAGTTCGCGGCGGGATTCGCGCAACTCCGACACGGATATACGCAACTCCTTTTCGTTTTCCCTGATCTTCTGGGCACTCTTTTTAAGAACGGTAATATCGGTTCCGACGCTGACCAGCCCGCCTTCGCGCGTGGGGCTTTCATTGACATGCAGCCAGCGTCCGTCAGGCATCAGGATTTCAAAGCTGGTGCTGCCCGGTTGCAGGTTGGGCGATTTTTCGATGACCGTTGTACGCACCGGCTGCGCCCCCATGCGCATGACGCTGCGCCGCGACATGCCGGGTTTCAGCCTTGCATCCCGCAGGCCGTAAAATTCGCGAAACCGGGCATTGCAACTGACAAGATTATTCTGTTTGTCCCACAGGGCAAAACTGTCGGGCAAGGCCTCTACAGCGCTTGCCAGACGATCGGCTTCATATGCCGCAATGCTTCCCAGACGGGTTTTGATCCTGTGATAAAGTCCTGACCATCCCCCAATGGAAAACTTTTTGTGAAACAGCGAACCGCCATTTCCTTCCGCCGTACGCTTTACGGCCAGACGACGGGCAAAGAGAGCCCGCACCATTTAGCTATCCCCCTAAAAACGGCTCGCATTTGTGTTGCAGAACTGTACGAATCACAAGGGAAAACACCCCCCTGGAGCGGAGCCATATAACGAATCGGTTGATTCATCTTGAATCCAAATTTACCAGGTTGTCCACAGTTAATTGTTACCGGAAAGTAAACGACGATCCGGTGTGATTTTATTGAATCACCCTGGAGATGATCTCGAAACAGTCGCGAGAGAGGTTTTTGTGGCTGGCAAGATCATCAAGAACGGCCCTGAGCTTTTCGCGGCGCCCGGGTTCAAGGATTTTCCAGCTTTTGAACGATCCGGCCAGACGCGAGGCGATCTGCGGGTTGAACCGGTCAATCTCAAGGATATTGCGGGCGACAAATTCATAGCCCCTGCCATCGGGGCGGTTGAACTGAACCGGGTTGTTCATGGCAAAAGCACCGATCACCGCGCGCACCTTGTTGGGATTGCGGATGGAAAAATCGGGATTTTTCATCAGCCTGTCGATGAGGTCGAGGGTATTGTCCTGTGGTGACATGGCCTGGAAGGCGAACCATTTGTCGATCACCACATGATCATCTTTCCATTTGTCGTAAAAGTCCTCAAAGGCCTTTTGCCGCTGCGCGCTGTCGGTTTGGGCGAGGTGATCAAGTGCGGTGGCCATTTCGGTCATATTGTCGGCTTTGGCATAGTGCTGATAGAGGCGTTCAATATCCGCTTCACCACCGGTTGCCGCCAGCAGGCCAAGGCAGGTATGACGCAGGCGACGTCTGGCGGCACTCATGGCATCGGGACGATAGGGGCCGCTGATTTCCGTTTCCTCATAGATCCGCGACAACGGCTCTCGCAGACTTTCACCAATCGAACTGCGGACTTGCCGGCGGACCTCGTATATGGCCGTATGATCCACATCCCGGCCAATCTTGCGGGCAATATCATTGACACCGGGAAAGCTCAGCAGGCCGGGTGTTCTCAGCGGATTCAGCTGTTTTTCCGACAGGGCTTCGGACAGGGCTTCGGTCAGCCTTTGTTCCATCAGTTCGACATCTTCATTACGGCCTTTTTGCAGCTTCTCAAGCATCAGCGCGAGCATATAGACCCGGTTGGCCTGCCAGCGATTGTAATGGTCGGAATCATGGCGCATCAGAAACAAAAGATCTGTATCATCGAGGGTGGCGTTGAGCGTTACAGGCGCCGAAAAATGGCGCAGCAGGGAAGGCACAGGCCGCTCGCTGATATCAGTAAAAACAAAGCTTTGCTGGCGTTTGTTGATATGCAACAGGCCGTCTTTGATCCTGGTTCCGTCGTCAAGGACGAGGTCCATATCCTCGCCGCTACTGTCCAGCAGGCCCATTTTTAACGGGATATGCATGGCTTCCTTGTGCGCCTGTCCCGGCGTTGGCGAGAGAAGCTGGGTCACATCAAGCGTGGCTGTCGCGGCTTTTTCGTCATATGCCAGAGAGCAGGCGAGTTCGGGGGTGCCCGCCTGGGAATACCACAACATGAATTGGGAAAGATCGATATCGGCGGCATCTTCAAAACATTTGACAAACTGTTCAACGGTTGCCGCCTCGCCATCATGACGTTCGAAATAAAGGTCCATGCCCTTGCGAAACAGTTTTTCGCCCAGCATGGTATGGATCATGCGAATGACCTCGGCGCCCTTGTTGTAGACGGTGGCGGTATAAAAATTGTTGATCTCGATGAAATGGTCCGGGCGCACGGGGTGGGCCAGCGGTCCCGCATCTTCGGGAAACTGGTGGCTGCGCAGCGATTGTACATCTGCTATGCGCTGACTGGTCCGCTCGCGCTGGTCACTGGAAAATTCCTGGTCGCGAAACACGGTGAGGCCTTCTTTCAGGCAAAGCTGAAACCAGTCGCGGCAGGTGATGCGATTGCCGGTCCAGTTATGAAAATATTCGTGGGCGATGACCGATTCAATGGCCGCATAATCCGCATCGGTGGCGGTATCGGGGCGGGCCAGAATGAGCTTGTCATTGAAGATATTGAGCCCCTTGTTCTCCATCGCGCCCATATTGAAATCGGAGACGGCGACGATCATAAAGAGATCAAGGTCATATTCGCGGCCAAAGCGTTCCTCATCCCATTTCATGGCGCGCTTCAGGCTGTCCATCGCCCAGTCGCAGCGATCTTCCTTGCCCGGTTCAACATAAATATGCAGATCAATCTTTCGTCCCGACATGGTGGTAAAGCTGTCCTTGACGACAGCAAGGTTACCGCCCACCATTGCAAACAGATAGGACGGTTTGGGAAACGGATCTTCCCACAGGGCATAGTGGCGCCCGTCTGCAAGATCGCCACTGTCTACCAGATTGCCGTTGGCGAGCAGTACCGGTGCCTCTTTTTTGTCGGCCTCAAGCCGTACCCGGTATTTCGACAGCACGTCTGGGCGGTCGATAAACCAGGTGATCCGCCTGAAACCCTCCGGTTCGCACTGGGTGCAGTAAATATTGCCGGAACGGTACAGGCCCGACAGAGCCTTGTTGTCTTCCGGGTTGCAGATGGAAAGCGAGATGATGGTAAAACGGTCGGGGAGGGGGCGCTTCGGCGCCTTTTCGGACAAAAAGGGCAGGTTTCGGATGGTCAGCCTGTTGTCCCTGATGTCGAACTGTTCCTCGGGGACGGTCAGGCCATTGACGGCGAGTTCACGCAATTCGAGATTTTCGCCATCAAGCACCAGCGGCGCGTCCTGGTCGGGATGGTCGGGATTGCGCCTGACGTGAAGGCGTGCGGCAATCTGTGTTTCACGGGGGTGCAGCTTGACATCAAGGTCAACGCGCTCCACCAGAAAGGCGGGCACCTGATAGTCCCTGAGCCAGATGGTTTCAGGCTGTTTGTTGTCGGTCATTCCTGCATCCCTGTTTATATTTTACCAAAAAGAAGAGCACCATACCCGAAGGTATAGTGCTCTTTACGCAAAACGGGTTCGCTTGCAAACAGTTTTTGCCTGAAATTCCCGGTAATGTGATGAAGCGGGTGTTGCGATTTGCCAGGTCGAAAACCGTTTATGAGTTTACGGCCTAATCGACCTGGCTGAGGACTTTTTGCGCCAGTCGGGCAATCTGTACCGTTGATTGTGGCAGATTTTCTTCCTGGTCGCTGACATCTTCAACAAACTGGTAAAGCAGGGCCGCGATCATCGGCGCCTTGACCATCAGGCGCGCCTGGCGCTCGATGAGGTCGGGGTCGCGGTCATACTCGGCCCCCGGGACGCGCCAGCCCCCCCAGTCGCGTTCGGTGGTGACAATAACGGGATGGGTGCCCGGATAGGGGTGATGGCCGCAGTCTCTGGCGCTTTTCCATTTGTTCTGAGCACGTACAATATGCCAGGATTTCTGGTCTTCGGATTTCATGCCGGCCGGTGTTCCGGTGGCTTCGGGGCCGGTTTCGCTGGCGTCCAGTTCATCCTGACTGAATTCACGTCCCATTCCAACATCATAGTGGATTTTGATAGGTTCATCGACCCCCTTGACCCATTTGGGTACGATATTCTCGACGAATCCCCATGTGCCAACGGGTTTTACAAATACCCGTTGCGCTTTATGATATCTTGCTTTTGCCACTTGATTTTATCTCATCTCGTGTATGACAGTCCGGCATAACTGCATCAAGGGTAATGTGTGGTCGTTAATTTCAGGTAACTGTGAAGTTCAAAATGGGAAAAAACAGTCTTCACCGCTTTTCTGTCGCCCCGATGATGGACTGGACGGACCGTCATTGCCGGACATTTATGCGTCATTTGTCAAAGCGTGCGGTGCTTTATACCGAGATGGTCAACGCCCATGCTGTTTTGCGGGGAGACCGCGCCCGTCTGCTGGCTTTTCCCGCCATGCAGCATCCGCTGGTTTTGCAGCTCGGGGGCAGTGATCCGGCATTGCTCGCGCAGGCGGCAAGGATTGGCGAGGAATTTGGTTATGACGAGATCAATCTCAATGTCGGTTGTCCGTCCGATCGCGTGCAGTCGGGGAAATTTGGCGCAGCGCTGATGAAGGAGCCGGGGCACACCGCTGACCTGGTGGCGGCCATGCAGGCGGCGGTCCGAATTCCGGTGACCGTCAAATGCCGGATTGGTGTTGATGATCAGGACGCCGAAGAGGATTTTAACCATTTCATCGATCTGGTCGCCGCAGCCGGATGCAGTCATTTTATCGTTCATGCCCGCAAGGCCTGGCTGAAGGGGCTCAGTCCCAAAGAAAACCGCGATGTGCCGCCGCTGGACTATCGGCGTGTTTATAGGTTGAAAAAACGACGCCAGGATTTGCAGATTACCATCAATGGCGGTATTGGCAGTCTCGATCAGGCCGAACAGCATCTGCAAAATGTGGATGGCGTCATGATCGGCCGGGCAGCGTGCCATAATCCCTACATGCTGGCGAGGGTGGATGAGCGCCTGTACGGGGCAGGGGAGGTGCTGCCGACCCGGGCGCAAATTGTCACGCGCATGCTTCCCTATATCGAGGAACAGCTTGCAGAAGGCGTGCGGCTCAACCGGATCACCCGTGTTATGGCGGGTCTTTATCTCGGCGAGCCTGGGGCCCGGCAATGGCGGCGGATGCTTGGCGAAAACGCCTGTGCCAGAGAGGCCGGGGCCAATGTCGTGCGCGAGGCGCTGTCCATGATCGAGCAGATCAGGGAGCGCGCCGCATGACCGGCCCGGAAATGTTATCACAATATT
>JALXEI010000335.1 GCA_027069645.1 Hyphomicrobiales bacterium | reverse complement strand
ATCAAAAGGCGGTACAACCGGAACAGGAATAATAATAACAGTGACCGGATCAAAAAATCATGGTGACGCCCGGCGTCGGAGAACAGGCGAATAACAGCGCCTTGTGCAAAAGGGACCAGGTATATGGATTTAGGCAATCTCATATCACGAGACGGTATTCTCCCGCTTCTCAAGGCAAAGAGTAAAAAACAGGTCCTGCAGGAACTCTCTGCTCATGCGGGAAAACTCACCGGGCTGGATCAGCGCGATATATTCGACACCCTGTTGCAGCGTGAAAGACTGGGCTCCACCGGCGTCGGCCAGGGCATCGCCATCCCGCACGGCAAAATTTCCGGCCTCAAACAGATCATCGGTCTGTTTGCAAGGCTGGAAGACCCCATTGATTTTGACGCCATAGACGACCAGCCGGTCGATCTGGTCTTTGTTCTGCTGGCCCCCGAAAGCGCCGGAGCCGATCATCTCAAGGCCCTGGCGCGCATTTCGCGCCTGCTGCGCGAACCCTCGACCATCGACAAGCTGCGTAGCGGCGATGATAAAATGTCGATGTATTCTGTCCTCACCGAACCGGCTGCCGCGGCCTGATACCAATCGCTCTGGAGACTATACCAAACCACAAAAAGTCTTACCCTTGTATTTCGCTCGGGTTCTGCTCCCCGGACAAGCGATAGCGCAGAGCCGGGGTCCAGAGTTGCAAGTGATATGCTTTTGTTTTCATTCGTTTTCTCAACCTGTTCCTTTTTTGCGGCCCCTGTATCCCGGATCAGCGCTGTCGCTTGTCCGGGAAGCGAAACATTGAGGCCGAAAGAGAAAGGTGAGTCATTCTTTTTGCATTCCGGTATCAGATAAAAACTGGCGTATTATCGGGCAAGCTGCCTGTCGGCGGGCCAGGTGATGGTGTAATCGAGATGAATACTCTTTTCCTCACCGGCTGCCAGTTTGAAATCCCAGGCCAGTATGCCGCGACGATCCTTTATATTGCGGCGGTCGGGTCTGGTAGCTGTTGGCAGCAGGCGCACGACAATCTTTTCATTCACCGAATAGGGAATGCGGTCGATAACTTCCACATCAACAGGCGTCTGATGACGATTGGTTACCCGGATCAGATAGCGCCGCTCGTCAACCTTCGATGAAGTAAAAACGCCGGTTTTACCCTTGTGACGCTTTATTTCGGCCCGGGTGACCTTGACCGCCTCGTCAGCACCAAAGCCCAGTTCATGCTTATCCCCGCCATTGACCAGCGGCAGATGGCCATTACCGGTAAAAGTACCGTCACGATAAAGCGCAACAGCCCCCGGCAGCAAGGGAACCGCCTTGCTGTCATGGGTAAATCCGGCATAAAGATAGGCCGTTGTGTTGAGCCGTGGAACCGTTTTTACCTTCAGTCGCGGCGCGATTTTATCACTGCTGATCGCTACTTTTTTCTCATCACCGGTCGATTTGACCTCGATTTTGCCCGGAATTTCAAACACCGCCTGAAAGGCATACTGGCGGACACGCGCCCTTCTCTCCCTTGCCACCCTCATTTTGGGCTTTGCCATGCGCAACGCACGGGGCGCTGGCGCCGCCTCCATCATTTCCGAAGCTGCTTTCTTGCCGACCACACCGGCGATCTTGTCGGCATAGCCCGGCGCAGCGCTACTCACCGGATATTCGACCCTCAAATCAAGGCGTTCAGGATGAAGAACCGGGGCTTCGGCCCCTTTTTGCGGACTGGTGGTCGACAGGGCGATTTTGACATTCTTCCAGTCTTCCCCGGACCACTGCCTGATCCCGGCGCGACGTGTCAGCCGCAATTGCGGTCTGGCCCCTTTCACACCGGTAGACAACCGCGCATCATAGAACGGGCGCCAGGAAGCCTCGCGCACCTGATATTTGATTTTCAGTCCGCCCTTTACGGCTGCGGGAGAAGAAATGGCGACGCGCACCTGCATCTGACGCTCCTTGCGCGCCGGTTGCTGGGCGAGGCGTTTTTTCAGCTTGCCGATCTGCCTGTTCTTCTCACGCTGTTGCTGCCGGTATTTCAGCAATTGTTCACTGGCCATATCCAGCCGCTGCCCGATCAGATCGTAAATCCGGCCCCAGTCCTCAACCGCATAAACAGCAGCTCCTGCCCTGCCCCTTGCCCCTTCCGGACCACTTGCCGACTGCGCCGGCAATTCGGCCAGACGAAACATTAGCTGACGCTGGGTTTCCAGTGTCCTGATCCGTTCATCAAGCCGTGAATTCTCGTCAGCAAGCCGCTCGATCTCCTGTTCCAGCTTCTTGCGCTGCGATTTGTCGAGGACATCGTCCCTTGCGATAATATCGACCAGCACGCGCTTGCTGTCCACAGCACCGATCTCGAATTCGGCCTCCCCTTCGCCCTCGACGCGCAGGGAACTTTCGATCAGGCGCTCGGGCAAGCCCCTGAGAACAATCGTCTGATCACCTTTGACAAGATCAATTTTTGCACGACGCGTGATCTGCGCGCCGGAAGGAAAGACCGTTACGGCCACGATCCCGGATTTCACCTCGATATCTTTCGCCCGTAAAGGTGGCGCAAGAACGATTCCGGCAAACAGTATGGCAACGATGACAGGAAGAACAAAAAAACGGGGGGATCGCATATCAAAATCCTTTATAAAAGCATGCCGTTCCGGTAACCAATATCCATATTGGCACCGAATGGTTATTTGCCAAATAAATCAGTCCGCTATATGATCATAACAACATTATCTCCGATATATCATCGTGTGGCATCCTATTTGCTGATACAGCTACTGTATCAAAAAAACAGCCGTAGACGGGCCTGATATGTATCGATATGGGCGGGATTGAAGGACAGGTCAATCTCGACAGGGAATTTTTTCTCAAAACTGTCCGATTGTCGTCTTTTGTAACGCGTAAAGAGCACGCATGTCCGAACAAAACAGCGTGCAGGAAAGCTGGTTGATGGAAAAAAAACAAAGTACGAGGAAAGCCCCCCGTTCTCCGGCCGCAAGGAACAGCCGCAAGTCTTGCCGGGAAGAACAGCAACCGGATCTGATTGTCCTGCCCGCTCTGTCGAATACCGAACGGCCTGAACACCCGAACAAATCCGCCGGAAAAGCGAAAGCTGCAAGTAACGAAACGAGAACCGCAGCGCAAACAGACCGCAAGGCAAAGCCTTCCGGCCGGACAAATCTGCATGATAGCGGCACCGCACCGGAACAGAATTGCCAGCCGGACGTTCCGGCCGAACCGGTAAACAGGGATCCGAAACCGGAACTGTTACCGGAATATCAATCACAAACC
>JALXEI010000334.1 GCA_027069645.1 Hyphomicrobiales bacterium | reverse complement strand
CGTTCCGGCCCCTTACGCGAGAAGATCAGTCAAAGTCCGGATTGAGCCAGTCCTTGCTCGTTGCCAGATCTTTTTTGGGCGGAGAGATGCGCGACACATAGTCAACCACGGCTTTCATTTCCTTGTCGGAAAAGCCATTGATCTGTTTGACCATGTCGGGGTTGGCGTTGCGGCGCTTTCCATCCCTGATCCATTCGAACTGGCGCAAAAGATATTTGTAGTGCTGACCCTGAATACGCGGGTAAAATTTTTCCTTGTGCCCCTCGCCGCGTTCACCATGACATTTGACGCAATTGTCCCTGAACAGTTTGGCGCCAAGCTCCAGGTCGGTGCCAGGACCCTTGCCATTGTCGGGGTTCATGGGGATTTTTTCGATATAGGCAGCAACGGCAGCAATGGCATAGGGACCGCCACCGACTTCAGGTGCGGCGTTTTTGATTTCCTTTGGCAGCGCAAAGGGATACATGGTCGGATTGTCGCGGTTCTTGGCGCGGATATCGGCCAGTTGCTTGATGATGACGGTAGCAGATTGCCCGGCGAGTTGCGGGAGGGTACCATGCGTGGGGCCCCAGCCCTCTGTTTTGTGACAGGCCGAGCAGATTTCAAAAACAGCGACTCCGTCCTCGCGGATTTTGGCCAGTTCTTCAGGCGTTTTGTCTTTGAATGTTTCATAAATTTTTGTGGCTTCATCCTTCTCGCCACCGCCTTCATTCCAGGCGAGAACAGGGCCGGCTGAAAATATGCCTGCGGCAAGCAAGCCGCCAATCAGAAGTCTGTAGTTTTTCATGGTCGATTTCCCTTCGGTTTTGACAAGGTGAGTTGAACTATTTTTTGCTGCGGTCGATCTGCGAGAGATAGTCCGCGATCATGCCAAGCTGCTCGTCGGAAAGTTTTTTGACAAAGGGCAGCATGACTTTGGTTTTGCCGTTGGTGCGGATTTTGTCTCTGATAAAGGTCATCTGCATGAGCAGATATTGACGTTTCTGTCCGGCAAGGAACGGATAGCCCCTGAGCGGTTTTTTGCCCTGCTTGCCGTGACAGGAGAGACATTTCCCGAAGAGTTTTTTGCCTTTGGCGATATTCTCTGCCGGGATCGGCGTTTCGGGTGTGCGCGGTCTGGCCGGGGGCAGGTGGGTCAGCCAGTCAGCCATCTGCCTGATATCATCATTGCTGATGCGAGCAGTGCCATCAGAAGTAACAAGAGCGCCGCGCATGGCCTCTGTACTCGGATGCCCGGTGGCCGGGTCAAGGCCGCCGACCCGCGTGCCTTTTATGATGTCTGCGATTTGAGTGATGATATATTTTTTGTCCTGCCCGGCGATCGACGGATAATAGGAGATGGCGCGTTGGCCCTTGCGGCCATGACAGGCGGCGCAGGCCCCTTTGCGCAGATAGATTTTCCGTCCCGGGTGGCGTTTCTTTCCGGCAGGTTTTGCCGCGGGGGCAGCACTTGCAACCTTTGCGGGGCTGACGCTCTTTGTCGGTTCAGCAGCGACCGGTTCTGCCGATTTGGCAGCAACTGCCGGTTTTTCGGGGTGGGCGGTGGCGACCGGTTCGGAAGCTCCGTTGATCGTGTCAACGACAAAACTGATGGCGAACAGGGCGATGACCGAAGCGACAAGCGCAGCGGCAAACAGTCCGGCGAATTCTGTGAATTTCATTTCGTTTTTCCTCAAATATCCAGGGACACGGGGCGAAAAATTTTCGGTCCTGAATGTCTTCCCGTTTTGCGGGACAGATCCCGTTTGTCTGATGTCGGGACAAATCCGGTTGGCGAGAGGCGGTCCCTTGTGTGAAGGGGAGGGATCGCCTCTGCCGGTGGTCTTCAGATAGAAAGCCACAGGCCTTCTATTTTATTTTTTTGGCGCCGTTCTGCTCCAGATAGGTCTTGGCGCGCAGGCCCATATCGGCGGTCTTCACCTGATACTGGAACCATTGCTGTGCCCACAGGGTGGCGTTCTGCCAGTCCTTTTTGGCGGCAAAGTCTTCGGACTTCTTCTTGGCTTCAGCCGCAAAGTTGAGCTGATCGGTGGCATCCTCGACGAGGGCGACAACGGTCGGGAAGTCCTTGAAGTTGCGTTCCGTGATGAACTTCACAACAGAATTGATGACGCCTTGCGTTGCGACATTGTTTTTAATCTGTTTTTTATAGTCCGCCTCGGTATATTTGGTGCCTTCCCTGAGAGAGGCATTTTCCAGCTTCGATCCCTTTGGCCGCACCAGCAATATGCCTTCCATTTCCAGGTGCAGAGCCGAGCAGAACTCGGTGCAGTAGTAGGGGAAGACGCCCGCATGAGGCACCTTGAAGGTGGCCGAAACGGTTTTGCCCGGCTCGATCGACAGGTTGACATTGTGTCCGCGAATGGCAAATCCGTGGGTTTCGTCTTCGGCGCGTTCGACATTGGTCAAATGCAGCGAAACGGTTTCACCTTCTTCCACATCAATGATTTCAGGTGTGATGTGCGAGCGGATCAGAGTGCCATAGACATGCACAACACCATCCTTGCGGACAATCTTTTCACGTCCCGGACGGGTCCGGTAGGGAGATCTGCTGTCAGTACGGGAGTTGGTACCCAGCCTGTAACGCACTTTGGGTTTCAGCTTGTCGGCCTTGATCGCAACGACATAATGGGGTTCGCCCAGCGGCACAGCCATGTCATAGAGCAACTGCATCTTGTCACCCGATATGTCAATCAGCTGATGGTTCTGCGGATGCAACGGACCAACCGGATTGAAGCGGTCAATGGTCAGCTTGTTGAGCGCCACAAGATATTTGCCCTTGGGGTGTTTGCTGTCGCCTTCCATCGACACGAGATGGCCGATATTGTAGTGGATGTGCAGCTTGTCGAGCACCTTGCCTTTGCAGTAATCCCACTTGGTCACCTGGCTGTCCACGTAAATGCTGGTGTAGACGATGCAGGGTTTGCTGTCATACTGTGTATGCAGCGGCCCGAGACCCACAGAAACCTGAGTGTGCAACGATTTTTTCAGATCGAGAATGGGGATGCCATAAGCATCTTTTTTGGCAAATTCCCTGTTCCTGATCAGCTTCATGATTTTGGCAAAATCATAGACGCTGGCATGAGTATCGAGCTTGCCTGCAACGATGAAATATTTGCCATCCGGGCTGACATCGACCCCGTGGGGTGATTTTGGCTCGGGGATGAGAAACAAAATGCCTTCCTTGATGGCCGTTTTCATCATGATGACATTGTGGCCGTTGATCTTTGTGGCTTTGCCTGCCTTGACGAGTTCGGCGGCTTTCTTCCAGTTGATCATATGGACAAAGTCGGTATCTTTTTGCGAACAGCCGGCTTCAAAAGGCGGACGGCCTTTCATGATGCCGCCGACATAGCGCTCTGAACAAAACGAGTTGGTAAATGACCAGCCATCGCTTGGGCCTTTGCCAAAGTCGGAAAGGTCCTGTGAATAGGGTGGCAGTTCCAGCGAGAAGCTGGCCGCTTCGTCAATGCGTCCTTTTTTGCGGTCGAATTTCCAGTAGGTGACAGCCCCGCGATATTTTTCATTGAATTGCGACAGGGGATAATATTTCCGATCCAGCGGCGCGGGATATTGTGTCGCTTCAATGATATAGTCGGTATTGGGGGAAACAAAGGCACCGCCATGTTCGGAACTCATGATCGGGTTCCTGACGATCTGCTTGGTTTCCAGATCCTTCAGGTCAATGACGGCAATGCGCGGGTTGGCCTTGTCATTGATAAAGGCATATTCGCCATCATAGTCCCCGTTGGTCTCCGAAAAGGCCGGATGGTGGGTGTCGCCAAAGGTAATGGTGGTATCGTTGATCTTGCTGGCCTCGCCCAGCACAGCTTTTGATTCATCATCAAAACCGTAGCCCTGCCAGGGTTCGGGGGTGAACACGCCAATATATTTCAGAATACGCATGGAGGGGATGCCATAAACAAACACCTGACCACTTTGACCTCCGGACGACAGGGCGATAAATTCATCACGTCCGCCACTTGGTACATATGTCTTGGCTGCGGCCAGCACGTCTTTTTGTGTCAGCCCTCTTGCTTTCATCACATCTTCGAGCTTTCCGGCACTCGCCGAGGTGATCATGGCGGACAACCCCAATCCCAATGCACAGGCAAGGGAGAGCGGTTTTGTCTGGCCATGTCTATCAGTTTTCTTCATTTTATTTTCCCAGGTTGAAAATGACGACACGAATTCCCTTCCCTTGTGCATCTGTACGTTCCTTGCAGCGGGATACAGTTGCCATATTGCTATATTCGCATTCGATGTTTTTTGAGCCTTGACCTTTGTCAAGGCTTCGGTCGCCGGAGAGGAGGGGGAGGAAGCAGATTGTCGCACCTGCGCGGGAATGTTTGCGTGCTCGGGCGAACCAGAAGGGTTGTTTTACCAGGGAGGCAAGCCCGGATCGTCATGCAGGGAAGGTCGACATCTGCAAAAGATCAGACTTTGCACGCCCCGCGATTTGTTCCCGGGCTTTTTTCAAACAGCGTCAAATTTACCCGTGACAATGGCGGACCTGGCTGTTTAGAGTGCCTGCCGGGATATGTGGTTCTGAAGCAAGCGAGGTTTTCCGATGGTGATGAGTATTGTGCAGCAGTATTTTCCGACCCCCCGAAACGAGGAAGAGTTTGTCGGGAGCAGCGCTGCTCTGTTGGCACAGGCCGGATTTGCGGCAGAAAACACCCTGCCGATCATTTCGGTTTGTCGTGATGAAATCTGCTCGTCATTTGTCAGTGCCATCGAGGCGCAATGGGGGCAAAGCTTCATGCTCGGCGGTCTCGGAGGCTTGCCCTTTGGTGGCAAGACCGGCCTCGGTGCCGCGGCTCATCATGCCCCCGATATCCATGATCGCGAACGCATCGTCATCTATGCCTTCACCCATATTGGCTTTGGACCGGAGGGGGAAGTCGGGGGCTGTGTGCGTCCGGGCATGGAACATCTCAACGCGGCTTGCGGGGCGCTGGTCGCCTATTCGGGGCAGGTGGTGGAGGAAGATCGCGAGGTCAACAGGATTTTTACCGACGATGGCGAATATGGTCTGCTGACCCATCGTATGGACAAGGAACCGAGGTCGGAAAAACCGGATTTGCTGTCAATCACCAATACGGCGCTTGAAGTCATAAAAGCGGATATTGACGCACTGACCGGCAAGGTGCTGCATCAGGACAAATGCGATTTTGCCGTTTTTACCGGCACACAAATCCATCTGCCGGGGCAAAACCTTGTGCAGCCATCCGACTGCTGGGCTGTTATTGGCGGCAAGCGGCAGCCCCTGGAACTGTCAGCCTGAGAGGACAAAGAGCAGGTCGTTCCTTGCTGGACCGGGCTGCGGGAAGTGAGCGCGTTCTTCCTTGCCATATTCAGCCAGCACTATAATGGCCAGATTTCGTCGAGAACGGTCAGCAATCGTTCCTGACGCCTCGCAATATCATTGAGTGTCCATTCCGTCTGCTGCTTCAACTCGTTGGTGAGTTGAATCGGATGATCACGATTGTCTTCCCCGAACAGGACATTCTTTTTGACGTTGAAATCATGGTTCTTCATCAACGCATTCTCGCTGGTTTCGCGCACCAGAAAGAGATTGCCCAGCAGTTCGGTATTGAACAGCCGCATTTTCTGATCGGAAAAATCGCTCAGCCACTGACTGTCCGGTTCCGGGTTGAGGGGCAAAAGGTGCTCCACCGAGAGTGTTTCCTCCGCAGCAAGCGCATTGTAAAAGGAGGCAGGTCTGCCGGAAACGGCCATGTCGAGGCGCAGCAACAACAGTCTTGCCGCCGCCGGTTTCGATTTGTGCAGGCCGCGTTCCATGATGCGGCGAACAGCTTTTTTTTCCACTTTTGAAAGTTCGACCTCAACAAACGGATCCTTGTTCTCCTCGCCACGCAGTCCCCGCTTGAGCGGGTTGTATTTTTTCCTGCGATCAACGGCCTTGCCGGGCAGAATCATCAGGCCATAGGCCAGTTGTTCGAGTTTCCGGAACAGGGCCAGCCCCTGATCGGGATCATCGGCAAATCGGGTGATCGCCAGCATGGCCGGGGCCATCCAGTCATCATGGGGCAGCCAGTTCAGGGTCCCCAGAATGCGATCCATTTCCTTCTTGTGCTTTTCATATGGCCAGCTTTCCTCAAGAATGATCTCGTAGGCTCTGATATTGGGAATGAGGTCGTTTTCGATAAAGGGCTCGGCACCTCCGGCCCTGTCGACCGCCGCGCGAAAATCTTCAAGGATATTGACGGGATTTGAGGTCAGAACATAACGGAAATGATTGAAAAAGGTCTTGTCGCGGCTTTCGGCCTTGCTGCGGGCCTCGCCAAGGCTGTCATTCCACTGGCGCCAGATATCGGCATATCGCTCCCTGATTTCCGGTGTCAGATTGGCCATCAGTTCGGCCTTCAGGATATCGCCTTCATTGAGCATCTCTCCGGTATCATTGATTGACAGGAAAATCTTGAAGGCATGATCGAATCTTTCCGACAAAATGATCACAACCTCGCAATGGTCGAGAATAAATTCGAGCAATCTGTGTCGTTCCGCGCCCGACAGGTTGAGCAAATTCTGGTGCATGCTGTCCCGGACCGTTGCCATTTTCCTTTCACTGTCCGACATGTTGTCCTGATCGGGGATCGGGGCGAGGGCTGCGCCCCGCTGCAATACGTATTTTTCGAGAAAAGCGCTTTCTCCGCCACACAGTTCAAGACGATAGGGATTGCCGGTCCCGCCATCGCCGATGCTGTTCAGGAATCGGCTGTCATCTCCGTTGTCGGAAAGGTCACGGAGCAGACAAAGCAGTATTTTCAGCGTTACCAGCCGTTGCTTGCCATCGACAACATCAAAATCACCACGGATATGCTCCGGCAGAGGCTGCTTGCCCGAGACAATGGCCCTGAAGGCATCGACGAGTTTGCCGGACAGGGGTTTTTTGATGGTTTCTTCCATATTGCCGGTCAGGATGATCGCGCCAAGAAAGCATGATCTGTCGGCTTCGGTGCTGCCATTTTCATTGCTCATGGCATCGACAATGTCGTCGAGCAATCTTGTGCTCTGTTTATCTGTCCAGGAGTAGGGACGCTGGTAGATGGGAATGGTATATTGAAAGCGGCGGTCAAAAAGGTTTTTCAGACGCAGGGCTTCGGAGGTAAAGGAGATGGGCATTTGAAACAGCTCGCAAACAATGGACAGAATGACAGCTTAACACGGAAGCCAGGGGGAAGGAGAGAATATCAGTATCTGAATCGCTCCGGCAAATTTCCTCTTTATGCGAATTATCCGGTTTGCAACCCTAGCGATATTCCGCGATTCTGGCAACAATAATCTGCATAATATGTATAGCAAGAAGCGCTGTTGTCTGTGTGACATGGCGTCCCTGGTCTCCCCTGGTCGTCAGGGGAGGCCGAGCACAGGCGTCTACTGGCTGGCCCAGATGATACGGGCAATCCAGTCTATTTCGGACAGGGGAAAAACCAGCACGGGATGGGCGGGGTTGATGGAAAACAGTTCGATCTGCGTGGCGGTTTTGCGCTGCAATTCCTTGGCAAGAACCTCGCCTTCCCTGGTCTTGACAATCACCCGGTCATGACGGCGGATCTCTGCGCCGGGCGAGACAATCAGAATATCGCCCTCGCGATACAGGGGTTCCATCGAGTCACCCGAGACTTCGAGTGCATAGGCATTCTCATCGCGTATTTCGGGAAATCTGACAAGATCCCAACTGCCACCGACCGGGAAACCGCCATCGTCAAAAAAACCGCCAACACCGGCTTCGGCAAAGCCGATCAGGGGAATGGGGGCGGTGTGATCGGGAATTTTTCCCCCCGCGGTCATGACAAGACGGGAAAAATCTTCAAAAGTGGAATTTGTGGCCTCAAGGATCCGTGCGATACTTTCGGTTGAGGGCCAGCGCGGTTTGCCGCTTTTGGTCATGCGTTTTGATTTGTTGAAGGTCGTGGGATCGAGCCCGGCTTTCCTCGCGAGGCCGGAGGCGGTAAGCCCGTGCTTTTTGGCGAGGGCCTCAACAGCTGTCCAGATTTGCCAGTGGGTGAGCATCGCGATAGACCATATTTGTTTGTCCGACGAGAGATGGATAGGGATAAATTCCCATTATTGTGACTATAGGCAGCAGAGGATTAACATGTCCATAAAAATAGCATTTCGATATCGGGCGACGGCAGGGCGCGTCGTACGTTCCGGTTTTGAACAGTCTTTCGGAAGGGGCTGTCCGGTGCGCAGGATGGTGATATTTTTGTCTCTTGTCACCGGTATGCTGTTTCTCACCTGCCCGACAATAACCGTCGCCGAATTGCACATAAAAAGGGAAGTTGTGAAACGCCCCGAACAACTGCCCCGGGGTGTGAGACGTATGTACGAGGCACTGATGCAGGCGGTGCGCAGTGGTGAAATCGAACAAATGCGTGAGGTTTTGCAACTCAACGAACTTATGCCGCTTGTTGACGGGCAATTTTTTCACGATCCTGTTGCGCAGTGGAAAAAAACATCGGTCGATCACAGTGGCCGGGATGTTCTGGCGCGTTTTAGCGAAATTCTCGAATTGCCGCCGGTAAAATTGATGCGTGGAAAGGACATATCCTATATTTGGCCGTGGTTTGCCGGCGTCTCTCTCGACAGGCTGTCGCCATCACAGCTTGTTCAGCTCTATCGACTGGCCCCCGCGCGCAGGATTGCCATGATGTTGAAAGAAAAGCGCTATAGTGGTCCCTGGCTGAGAATGGGGCCGGATGGCACATGGCATGATTTCGGAACTTCATATGGTAAATGATCACTATTATTTGATGTGCCTTTGCGGGCCTGAAATGACATTGTTGCAGCAAAACTCCATCTGATCGCCATTCCTTGAACCGGAGCCGATTGTTGCATATTTCTTGCAGGACAGATGACACAGGCGCAACAATCCTGTTGCAGGCTGGTGAGTCCTGTTGTTTTGCCCCCGCTTTCCTTGCGAGAGAGGCGGATAAAGGCCGAACCGGACCTGTTTGAAGTTATGTTCAGGAGCGTTAGGATTTGCCCGTGCGAAAAAATCAGTCTGTGCTGTCTAAAAAGGGGGCCATGATTGCGTTGCCCCTGCTTGCGCTTTTTGCAGGTGTGACGGCCTATAATGTCCTGAAATCCTCTCGCCCCCGTCCTCCGGCGCATAAAACACGCGAGACCGTTCAACCGGTGCGCACAATCGAGATCACCGTGGCTTCCCATCAGCCGCGATTGCACCTTTATGGCGAAATCAGGTCGGGGCGCAAGGTGGAACTGCGGGCGCTGGTTGCCGGCAAGGTGCTGAAAACAGGCGCTTTGTTTCGCGACGGGGCGCGGGTCAGAAAAGGTGATCTGCTGCTGTCGATTGATCCGTTCAGCTACAGGGGGGCGGTGATCGAGGCCAAAGCGAAAATCGCCGAGGCGAAAGCGAAGCTGAAGGAAATAAAGGCGCAGATCAGGGCGGAGCAGGACAGCATAAAATTTGCCCGTCATCAGCTCAGGCTTTCAATGCGTGATTTTGATCGGGCCAGAAAGCTGGTCCGACATGGCAGCGTTACCCGCCAGGGGGCCGAACAGCGCGAACTGATTGTCTCGCAGCGGCAGCAGGCGATCGATGGAAAAGTGGCAAATCTCGATGTTTTGCGCGCCCGGGCGGACCAGCAGCGCGCCAGTCTTGAGAGCCTTCAATGGCGCCTGCAACAGGCCCGGCGCAATCTGATGGATACCGATCTGAAGGCACCGTTTGACGGTTATATTGCCGATGTCAACGCCGATGCGGGCAGGCTTTTGAATGTCAATGACAAGGTGGCCCTGTTGCTTGATGCCAACCGGATGGAAGCGGTCTTCACGCTTTCGGATCAGCAATATGGTCGCTTGCTGGCGGGGCCGAACGGTCTTGTCGGGCGCACTGTCGAGGTGACATGGCACCTTGGAGAGCAACGGTTGCAATACAAGGCGCGGATCGCGCGGCTGGCCGCACAGATTTTGCCGCAGAGCGGCGGTGTCCGGGTCTATGCAAAACTTTTGAATCCCGCTTCTCCCCGGCCGGTACGCGCCGGTGCATTCGTCGAAATCGAAGTGCCCGACCGGATCTATCATCAGGTCGCGCGTCTGCCGCAGACAGCGCTTTATGGTGGTAACAGGGTCTATGTTGTGGGGGAAGGAAACCGACTTGAGGAACGACAGGTCATGGTGAAAGCCACAGAGGATGAAACCGTGCTGGTCAGTGGAAATCTTGCCAGTGGCGAGCGGGTCGTTGTCACACGCCTGTCAACCATCGGAGCCGGTATGAAAGTTCGCGACTTGCGTGATCTGGCAAAACCGCGGCCCGAAAAAAGCCATCCTGTCTCGCTGACCAAAGCGCAGAAATTGCAGCGTGCCAGAGAATGGCAATCTCCGGCGAAGACGCTTCCTTCGCCTGCCAAAGATGCCGACAGGGGGCGGAAAGAGCAGAAAGATCGTGGCTAAAACAGCAGATAAAAACACGACCGGGAAAAAGGTGACCGACCTCCCGGACCGGGACGGCGAGGCGGGGCACAGGCTGATTGCGCTGTTTGTGCGTCATCCCACGGCGGCAAATCTGCTGATGATATTGATGCTGATCGCCGGGATGTTCGCACTTGGCAAGCTCAATACACAGTTTTTTCCCGATTTCTCCCTGCCCAATATATCCGTGCGGGTTGTCTGGCCCGGCGCCAGTGCCCATGATGTGGAAACCAGCATTGTTGATGCGCTGGAGCCGCAACTGCGCTTTCTTGACGGAGTTGACAATATATGGTCCGTGGCCCGTGAGGGCGTTGCCAGCATTAATATCGAATTTGTGCCGCACGCCGATATGCAAAATGCACTGGCGGATGTGCAGCAGGCCGTTGACAGTGTCACAACGC
>JALXEI010000333.1 GCA_027069645.1 Hyphomicrobiales bacterium | reverse complement strand
AGTTTGGCACTTCGTCCACCGTGCCGGGAACATTGATCTGTTGCGATGATCCGGCCAGGTCTTCAAGGTTGAGCATCGCCAGGGCTGATCGCGAACGCGCGAGATAAAGGGAAATCGCCACCATGAGATCACCCGCCCTTTCATCATCGCTTATCTCATCGCGGCGATCCCTTAACAACACGCCCTCGTCATGCAAGGCGGCAACGAGAAGATCCAGCTCCCTGTCCCGGTCCGCCAGCGCAATCTCCAGTTCCTCCTTTCTGTTGATCAGGCCAATCCGGTGCGCCAGTTTCAGATCGTCACCACGAACAAATCCTCTGATCGTTGGCAAGTCATGGGAAGACGGGGTCGCAAGGGACAAATAAGGGTAGTCCTGCGGGGCTTTGAAGCGGCCATCATGCCGTTTTTCAAAACGCATCAAGCGATAGGAAAGAATATTCTCGCGCTGCATGCGCTCGCGAAAACCGGCAGGAACGGTGCCAAGATCCTCACCGATGACGACACATTCAGCGCGCGTACTTTCCAGCGCCAGAATAGCAAGCAGATCATCAAGAGGATAGCGAAGATAGGTCCCGTTGAGAGCGGGCTGATCTGTCGGGATGACAAACAAACGCTGCATCCACATGACATGATCAAGGCGCAGGGCACCGCAATAGCGCATATTGGCCCGCAACATGTCGATAAAGGGCTGATAGCCGTTTTCCCTGAGAGTGGCGGGGTCAAGGGGCGGCATGGACCAGTTTTGCCCCTCCGCATTGAAGGCATCAGGAGGCGCCCCGATGGAAAGATCATGCAGATATGACGAGGAATCCGCCCAGATGTCCGCGCCATCGCTAGCCGCCCCCACCGCAAGATCGCCATAAAGCCCGACCTTCATCCCCTGTTCCCGACAAATGTCGGCAACACGTTGCAATTGCTGATCCGCCTGCCATTGCAGCCAGCTGTAAAAATAAATTTGTTGTTCATTTTGCCGCGCAAAGGCCTGTACCTGTGGCGAAGTCGCGTCTCTGAATTCGCGCGGCCAGTCGCTCACCGGTTTGCCGTCAAAATGATCCTTGATCGCCTGAAAGAGGGCAAAACGGCGGAGATTGTCGCCACCTTCATAGCAAAAACGGGCAAAACGGCTTTTTTGATCTGCTGTGGCACGGCGCATGAAACGGGCGTACAGTTTGGCAAAAGTCCCCTCCTTCACACGGGCAACCTCTGTATAATCGATCAGCCCGCTTTCCCCGCGCGAAAACCGGGGGTATTCCGCACCATCATCAAAACCGTCTGTCCTTTCGGGATCGATAAACAGGGTGTTGAGGGCCATGCGGCTGGAAGGTGAATAGGGGCTGGCCCGCTCCGGTTGCGTCGGAAAAAGAGCATGGACAGGATGGATTCCCAAAACATCAGCCCCGTTTTGTCCCGCTGCAAAAGCCAGGTCCCCGAGATCGGAATAATCCCCGATGCCCCTGTTCGTTCCGTTTCCCAGCGAATAGACCTGACAGGCAATCCCGAACAGGCGTTCATGCTGTTCCATCCACGAGGGACGATAGCAGCCGGGCGGCGCAATAACCAGTCTGGCATGGGCCTCACGCTGGCCGATTTTCAAATCAAGCCGATGATATCCGGGCGGCAGATCGTCGGGCAGTTCCAGCACCAGTTCATGATAAAGCCGATAGTCAATGCGTTTGCTATCGAGAAGAGAAAGCCGTTCTGTTGTCTCTACCCCCTTCAGACATCGACCGTCTTCCATCGTGATCGACCAGTGCAGCATCCGGCCCATATCGCTTTCATTCAGCCGCAGGCAAACGCCCGGCCCGACCTTGCCATCCGGCAACTGACGCAGGATGACCGATGCCGGTAGCAGCGTTTTCCATTCCTCTGCAATATGGGCGCGCACCTGCCGGTCGACACTTTCCGGGCTGTCAACATCCCTGTGCATGGCCTTTAGAAAATGGCGCTTTTCATCATCAGACAAATGATGGCTGTGACCGGAAAGATCGCACCATGATTCCTCGATGCCGGCAATTTCGCAAAGATCTGAAAGGGAATAGCGATCCTCATACGAGCGCTCGATCTCGCTCCTCTTTCCGACGAACACCATAAACGCATGTGCCGGGAGAGGAACCACCTGATCTGCTGCGAGGCGCGTTGTCTCAACGGGCTGGCCGGATGTTTCCATCACGCATTGCCAGTCGCTGCCGAATGTGGCGGCGGGCAACCTGAAATCAATCGCTTCAAAGTGGGCATTGAACAGCACCAGCAAGGGCTGACCGGTTCCCGGCCCCCTTTCATCAAGCCCCGCCAGATGAAAACCGAAACAGCGCGCCCCCGGCCATTGCCAGTCAGCGCTCTGCATGGCCACGCCGGCAGGCGACAGCCAGGTGATATCGCGCTCATCTCCTTTCAGTCCGGGTTCACCGGTAAGAAAAGCGTTCAGTCGCAATTGCGGAAATCTGTGTCGCAGTCTGATCAGATCGGCCACAAACCCGGCGAGTTCCTGATCGGCCCGGCCCCAGTCGATCCAGTTGATCTCGTTGTCCTGGCAATAGGCATTGTTATTGCCCTGCTGCGTGCGCCCCAGTTCATCCCCCGCCTGCAACATGGGCACGCCTTGCGACAGAAACAGGGTTGCCAGCATATTGCGTTTTTGCCTGTCACGAAGGGCGATGATTTCAGGATCATCAGTCGGCCCCTCGAAGCCGTAGTTCCGGCTTATATTGTGGTTATGACCATCCCTGTTGTCTTCGCGATTGGCCTCATTGTGTTTGTGTTCGTAACTGACCAGATCATGAAGAGTGAAACCGTCATGGGCGGTAATGAAATTGATCCCCGATTGCGGATGCCTGTGCGCGGCACCAAACTGCTCGCGCGAACCGCTCAACCTTCCGGCCAGTTTTCCGATTATATCATCGTCACCACGCCAGAACGCCCGCACCGTATCGCGATATTGATCATTCCACTCGCTCCAGCCGCGCGGGAACTGCCCGAGCCTATAGCCATCCGGACCGATATCCCAGGGTTCGGCTATCAGTTTGAGACGGGATAAAACAGGATCAGCCCCGACCGCTTCGAAAAAAGGTGCCTCGGCGGAAAAACCCTCCGCGGAACGCCCCAGTACCGGCGCGAGATCGAAGCGAAACCCGTCCACCCCCATTTCCGTGGCCCAGTAGCGCAGCGAGGACAAAACCATCTCGCGCACATAGGGATGATCGAGATCCAGCGTGTTGCCGCAACCCGTATCATTGACATAGCTGCCGGGCTGATCGGGCAAATGGCGATAGAAGCTTTTATTGTCGATACCGCGCAGCGACAGGGTCGGACCGTTGAGATCCCCCTCGCCGGTATGGTTATAGACAACATCAAGAAGAACCTCGATGCCCGCTTGATGAAAGCGCTGCACCATTTCCCGAAACTGCGCCCGGTCACCATAGCGCGGATCGGGGGCAAAGAAATTGAATGGATTATAGCCCCAGTAGTTGGAAAGCCTGTTGCGCCACAAATGTGGCTCGTCGTTGAAAGGCTGCACCGGCATTAATTCCACCGCCGTAATACCAAGCCCTTGCATGTGATCAAGAACCGGCGCACGCGTCAGCCCCTCGAATGTACCGCGTATCTTTTCCGGTACTTCGGGATGAAGTCTGGTATATCCGCCGACATGAAGTTCATAGATAACCGCTTCACAAAGCCGTTTTTGCAACCGGACCGGGCACCCGGCTTCCGGCAAATCCGCGGTCACAACCGATTTTGGCACAAAAGGCGCACTGTCCGTGTCATCACGAACGATCCTCCCGTCGTCCCCCTGAAAATGGTCGAGCAAGGCTCTGTCATTCACCACCGGGCGGTAAATTTCACGCGAAAAGGGATCGACAAGCAGTTTGGCCGGATTAAACCGATGTCCCTTGTGCGGCTCAAAAGGCCCGTCAACCCGATAACCGTATTTCAACCCGGACTTTGCACCGGGCAGAAAACCGCGCCAGATATGATCATCATGGCGATGCAGCTCATGGCGGGCCGTTTCCCGCGCCCCTGTTTCATCGAACAGGCACAGTTCAACCCTTGTGGCATGCTGTGAAAACAGGGCGAATTCAACACCCTCGCCGCTCACCCTCACGCCGCCGCGAAGGTTTTCCCCTCCGACCTTTTCAATTGGTTGCGCAATCAGCATGAAGAAACCCGGGCAAAAGAGGGGTTGACAGGACACAAAACGAGCGCCGCCAGTGGCGGGATGGTCAGGGTCAACGAGCAGGATTGTCCGTGTTTTGGATTAACAAAGGCTTCAACTTCAGAGCCATTCCCGACATTGGTTCCCTGATAATGAGCCGAATCCGAATTCAAAAGTTCCCTGTATTTCCCCGGTTTTGGCACCCCGAGCTGATACTGTTCACGCACCACCGGGGTAAAATTGGCGACAAAGACAATAAAATCATCCGGATCCGTTCCGCGACGGATAAAGGATACGATACTCTGATCCCTGTCACTGCCGTCAATCCATGAAAAACCCTGCTCCTCGCAGTCCTGCTGATGCAGCGCCGTCTGCCGGGCATACAGATGGTTCAGATCACGAACCAGGTTTTGCACACCCCTGTGCAAGGGATTCTCAAGCTCTTGCCATTGCACCTGCCCGTCATGATCCCATTCGGCACGCTGACCAAATTCGCTGCCCATGAACAACAGCTTCTTGCCCGGATGGGCATACATGAAAGAGAGATAGAGCCGCAGATTGGCAAATTTCTGCCATTCATCCCCCGGCATGCGCGCCATAAGCGAGCCCTTGCCATGCACCACCTCGTCATGAGACAGCGGCAGGATGAAATTTTCCGAAAAAGCATAAAGAAAGGAAAAGGTCAGCTTGTCATGATGAAATTTGCGATGCACCGGATCTTCCGAGATATATTCCAGCGTGTCATTCATCCAGCCCATATTCCACTTGTAGCCAAAGCCGAGCCCCCCCATTGAGGTGGGACGCGACACCATTGGCCAGCTCGTGCTTTCCTCGGCCACGGTAAAGGCACCGGGAAACTGTTGATAAACCTGCTCGTTCATGCGTTTCAGGAACGCTACCGCCGCGAGGTTTTCATTGCCGCCATATTCGTTGGGTATCCATTGCCCTTCTTCACGCGAATAATCCAGATAAAGCATCGAGGCCACGGCATCGACACGCAAAGCGTCAATATGGAAACTGTCCAGCCAGTAAAGGGCATTGGAAAGCAGATAGTTGGCGACCTCGGCGCGGCCAAAATTATATATAAGCGTGCCCCAGTCCTGATGACGGCCAAGGCGCGGGTCCTCATGTTCATAAAGATGGGTGCCATCAAAGCGCACCAGCCCGTGCTCATCCTCGGGGAAATGCCCTACCACCCAGTCGAGCACCACCCCCAACCCGGCCTTGTGACACGCATCGACAAAATGGCGAAAATCATCGGGCGGACCAAAGCGGCTGGTGGGTGCGAACAGGCCCAGCGGCTGATAACCCCATGAACCATCAAAGGGATATTCGCTAACCGGCAGCAATTCGATATGGGTAAAACCCTGTTCCCTGACATAGGGAATCAGCTCGTCAGCCAGCTCCGGATAGCTCAGGGGGCGACCATCTTCCCTGCGTTTCCATGATCCCAAATGCACTTCATAGATACTGATCGGCGCTTCACGTTTGCCCGTTTCACCGCGCCGCACCATCCAGTCCTGATCAGACCATTGGAAGCGGCTTTGATCATAGACGATTGAAGCTGTGCCGGGGCTTTGCTGCATATATGTGGCATAGGGATCGGCTTTCAAAGGCAGAACAGTTCCATCTTTGGCTTTGATCTCGAATTTATAGTGGGTACCCTCGCCAATCGATGGAATGAAAATCTCCCAGATACCGCAACCATGATGCACCCGCATGGGATGCACCCGCCCGTCCCAGTCATTGAAATCCCCGACAACAGCGACACGCGATGCATTGGGCGCCCAGACCGCAAAGCGCACCCCCTTTACACCCTCTTGCTCGACAATATGCGCGCCCATCTTTTCCCAGGTGCGATAATGGGTGCCTTCGCACAAAAGGTGCAGGTCCATCTCGCCCAGCTCCGAAGAAAAGCGATAGGGGTCTTCTATCTCCCGCACCTGCCCGCCCTTGCTGACACGCAGCCTGTATTCAAACGGCAATTGGCCCGGCAGACCGGTTTCAAAAAAACCCTCCTCATGCCGCCGTTCCATCTCCAGTGGCTCACCCTTTCGCGGCAACAATTCGACCTTATCGGCGCCCGGCAAAAACACCCGTACCACCAGCCGATTTTGGCTTTCATGGGGCCCCAGAAAGGAAAAGGGATCTGCGTGGTTCGCGGCAAGAACAGCTTTCAGCGAAGGGTCTTCCAGGGGGCGTGAAGCCGTCATGCGGGTAATCCTCATAGCAAGAGCACAGGTCTTGCCGCAAACTATCACGGGGTATGGTTCGGGAACAAGAGGCGCGCATGAAATGCCCCGACCTGCCATCATTTCCCACAGCTTCGCCATGTTCACGCCCGCCCTCTGCAAAATCCGCATGAAATTCTCCGGGAACAGGGGCTGCTTTTAAATCAGGAGTTTTCCATCTTGCCGTGGCACTCCGGACAGACCCTGATTTCGCTCACCGTTTCAAAACCATCCCCGCCCTTGTCCACGAGGCTGCCGCCCTTGTCATAGCGCTTTGGATATTGCTTTGTTCTTGTTTTAACGGGAACCAGTCGGGAGGGAATGGAAGGAGCGATCTGTTTCTTGCAGGAATCGCAAACATACATATTTTGACAGCCAATCGCGAGATCTCCCGGGGGCTGATGTCCGGAAGCGCTGGAGTAAATAATAATCCTCGCGGCAAGCCTCATAGAATGATCTTCCGGAGGTGTCAATCTATGAAACTAAAGTTTGACAATGATCTTGCCGAACACATCGCGGTTTTCCAGCCTTTGCAGACCGGTTTCGACCTCTTCCAGTGGCAGCACGGTATCAATCACCGGTTTGACCACCCCATCGGCGAGCTTTTGCATGACCGAACGCATATTGCGCATCTCACAGCCAAAACTGCCCAGCAAATGCAATTGCTGCTGATACAACAGATTGAGATTGATCTCGCCCATGACACCGGTGGTCGAGCCGCAGGTCACCAGTTTGCCGCCGCGGCGCATGGACAACATGGAGCCTTTGAAAGTATCGGGGCCGATATGCTCGAACACCACATCGACGCCGCGCTTGTTGGTCAGGCGGCGAATGCGGCCTTCGAAGCGTTCTTTTTTGTAGTTGATGAACGCGTCCGCCCCCAGTTCCAGCGTCTTTTGTCCCTTTTCGTCCGACCCCACCGTTGTATAGACAATGCCGCCCACCGCCTTGATGAGCTGAATGGCTGCCGAGCCAATGCCGGAACCCCCGGCATGCACCAGCACCGTTTCGCCCTCTTTGAGTTTGGCATTGTCAAACAGCATATGTTCGGGCGTGCCAAAGGTGATCCCGGCCAATGCCGCCTGTTCCGCCGGAAGCCCCTCGGGCGCGGGCACCGCAAGACGGGCGGGAATATTGATCAGCTCCTGAAAAAAGCCGTGTGTATGAAAACCGTAAATCACCTGTTTGGCGGTGCAGTGATTGTCGCGCCCCTCCTTGCAAGGGTCGCAGGTGCCGCAAGTGATCGCGCCATAGATCGCCACCAGTTGCCCTGGTGCAAGGTCTTTGACATTCTCGCCCACCGCAACAATCTCGCCTGCCCCTTCGGCCCCCGGGATCTGCTTGTCGGCCCGTTTGGCAAAGGCCATGCCGCGCCAGCTCCACACATCAATATGATTGAGCGCCACCGCCTTCATGCGGATCTGCACCTCATCCGGGCCGGGCGCTTCCGGCGGCTCGATATCACCAATGACCAGTTCCCGGTCAGCTACATTTTGCAGTGCGAACATATCCAATCCTCGTTACCAATTGCCCTTGCAGGGCATGTCCTCGCCGGACAGGCAGCTTATTCAGCTGGAACCAAAGGCGAGCCTTTGGAAACCATTTCCAACTATTGGGGTTTGGGGACTAGTCCCCAAGACCGTCTGTCAAGACGCCCGCGCGGCGAGCGCATTTCTTTATTTTCCTACCGGCGTGGCTGTACTCAGTCCGCCATCGATCGGAATGACATTGCCGGTGATGTAACCCGCACCATCGGACAGCAAAAAGCTCACCAGTGCCGCTACTTCATCCGGGCGGGCGAAGCGTTTGAGCGGGATGGTCGCTTCGGCCCTGGCTTTTTGCTCTGGATAAGCCGCCATCATTTCTGTATCCACATAGCCCGGCGCGATGGTGTTGCAGGTCACGCCCTTACGGGCCACTTCGGCGGCCAGTGTTTTCAGAAAGCTCGCCATCGCCCCTTTGCTCGCCGCATAGGTGGCGTTGCCCGGCGTGCCGAGCTGGTGAGTGATCGACCCCATGCCAATGATGCGCCCCTCTTTGGCCCGCAGCATCGGACGCACCGCCGCCTTGACAATGCGCGTCATCGACCAGAAATTGACCTGCATGAGGGTTTCGGCCTTGTCCTGATCCAGCATCGCCACCAGCGCATCATAAGGCATCCCCGCATTGTGCACGACACCATAATAAGCATCAGCCCTGCCCAGTTCATCGGCAAATGCGTCAACCTCATCACGATTGGCCAGGTCCACCTTGCTGGCATTTATCTCCTGTTCGGGATGAGCGGCTTTCAATTCCTCGACCAGCGCCCTGGCTTCATCCTCGCTGGAGCGAAAAGTAAAATGAACGGAAAAACCATTGGCCGCAACAGAGCGCACAATCGCATCGCCAATACCACGCCCGCCGCCAGTGACCAGAACTTTTCGATTTCGCATCATATACCTCTTTGCTTGTACTCACACTCGGTTGCCCTGGCGGGCATGTCTTCGCCAGACGGGCATCTTGACAGATGGTCCTGGGGGCGAGCCCCCAACCCCCCAAATTGCGTTTTCAGGGACAAGTCCCTGAATGCTCCCCGCACAGGGGCCGCCGGAGGCTTCCTTCTTATTCATATTCCTTGCCGCTTGAGAACACCAGACAGGCATTCTGACCGCCAAAGCCAAAGCTGTTTGACAGGATTATATTCACATCTTTCCGGCGCGGTTCGTCTGCGACGATATCAAGGTTAATGTTCGGGTCCGGGGTTTCATAATTCATGTTGACCGGGATGATGCCGTTCCGGATAGTCAGCAGCGAAATCACCGCCTCGACCGCTCCGGCAGCGAGCAGGCAATGGCCAAGCTGCCCCTTGTTGGAACTGACCGGCACATTCATCATGTGATCGCCAAAAACCTTGTTCAAAGACAGGGCTTCCATCTTGTCATTTTCCGGCGTCGAGGTGCCATGTGCATTGACATGATCCACCTGTTGCGGCGCGACTCCGGCATCTTTCAGCGCATTTTCCATCGCCCCGATCATCGCCGAACCATCAGGCATGGAGCGGGTGCGGTGATAGGTATCGGCGCGTTCGCCATAGCCGCGCACAATGCCGAGAATTTCTGCCCCGCGCGCCCTCGCATGATCATAATCTTCCAGCACCAGAGCCGCCGCGCCTTCGGCCACAACAAATCCGGCCCTTGTTTTGTCGAACGGACGAGAGGCTTTTTCCGGCGGGTCGTTATGAGTGGAAACCGCCGACAGCAGTGAAAAGCGCACCATCGCCTCCTGATGCACACTGGCATCGGTACCGATGCACAAAGCTGCCTTTTCGCCGCGCCGGATCGCCTCGACGCCAAGCCCGATGGTCGTTGCCCCGGAAGCGCAGGCCGTGCAGACGGAAACAGGCAGGCCCCTGGTACCAAAGCCCTTTGCCACCTCTTGCGCTATATGGCCCGAATCAAGCAAGGCACCTGTCCCGCCATACTGCCCCTTGCGTGCCTCGGCCTGCATGCGCTCATAACCGGCCTGCAAGTCATCGTCTCCTGCCCTGTCAAGCGTCAGAAATTGCGGCCATTCAAATTCCGGAGGCGGAGTGGCCATGAAGAGCGGACCGGGAAACACCCCCTCGCCTTCAAGCCCGGCCTGCACCAGCGCTTCGCCTGCCACCAGAAAGGCCATGCGTTTTGAACGCTCGACCGAATGCAGGGCCGCCAGATCAGGCAGGACATCGTCAATCGTCCCGGCAACACTCGAGCGCAGGCCTGCAATCGGAAAACGACTGATGCGTTTCAGACCGGACGTGCCGGCGGCAAGCGCCTGCCAGTTCTCCTCGACATTTTTGCCAAGCGAAGAGATCAACCCCATGCCAGTAATGGCGACAGCCGGGCGACCTTGCCTGTCTGTTGCGGGATTACTCATACTCTACCCCCTCTCCCCGGCCCTCTCCCCTCGGGGGAGAAGGGGCGATAACAACACGGTTTTGATGTAGCCCGAACGACTTGACGAATCGCAGCGCTCCTGCCCCCTCTCCCAGACGGGGAGAGGGTTGGGGAGAGGGGGTTGAACAAAAAACAATCCATCGTCATGCTTCCACCCTCTCGACCACGGCCTTGCCCAGCGCGTTTGCAGCACTTCGGTCTCGAACCTCTATCAGCGTCCCGTCTTTTGAAGATAAAAGCGCCGCCAGCGCGATACCAAGCGGGAATTGCGCTTCCATTCCGTGGCCAAACAGAGGGGCCAGCTCCCGCTCGGCCTCTTTCGGCATTTTGAGTGTCACACCCGACCCCTTCTTGCCAGAAGTTACAAGATCAACATCTCTGATCTTCGCATAAACTTTTGCGCCGCGCTTTCTTGCATATTCCGCACTTTCAATCACCATAAAAGCGCCCATCGACCCCAAAGGCAGATCGGCCTGCCCGTTTAACTCGCGGATCAGCAACAAATCGGGCCGGGCCGCATTGCAAGCCGCCCCCACCAGAAACAACTCCCCCTGCCCGGCCCTGATGCGCTCAACGGCATTTTCTACAATCTGCACGCCAGCCACTTCCTCGCCTTTAAAAGTGCGCGAGCCGCCTGTGACCTTGTGAACAATGGAGATATTGCCTGCCAGAAGCTGGGTTTGCTGGGCGAGATAGAGGGTCGGGCGCAGATGGGTCAGCAGAAGATCGTTGAGCTTTTCGCG